>JAVZNR010000006.1 GCA_038882715.1 Candidatus Bathyarchaeia archaeon | reverse complement strand
GGGCATGCGATGAAGGGCAGTGCCAATAGGGTTCCAACCGGGGTAAGCGGCTTAGACGAGCTTATCAGTGGAGGGTTCCCGAGGGGCAGCCTAATAGTTTTAGCCGGAAACCCGGGAACGGGAAAGACGATATTCTCGGCAACATTCATCTACAATGGCATAGTTAACTATGGTGAGAGGGGCATATACGTCAGCTTCGCCGAGAATAGGGAGGCTTTCCTCGGCAACATGCTCAGCCTAGGCTTAGACTTCGAGAGACTGGAGGAGGAGGGCATGTTCCGCTTCCTAGACATGGTGACCGCCAGGGAGGAGGCTATGCCGACGGTAATGGAGACGATTCTCAATGAGGTGAGCCGGATAGGGGCTAGACGCCTAGTAATAGACTCATTCTCAGCTATGGCTCAGGCATTCAAGGACCCGCAGGATGCTAGGATCATCCTACATACTGTTTTAAGCAGGATTACTAGGCTAATGGGCTGCACAACGATCCTGATTGTGGAGGCGCCATATGGCGAGAACAGGATGGGCTTAGGCATAGAGGAGTTCGTCGCAGACGGCATAATACTACTTAGGAGAACTAGGATGGATGGAAGGCTCCTAAGAGACTTGGAAATACTTAAGATGAGGGGGACGCCGACGCCCGAAACCCAAGCCGTCTTCACACTTAAAGACGGCTTCAAAGTCTTCCCACCATTCAAGCCTAAACCCATCGAGAAGCCGCGCAGATTCCAGCCGCAGCCAGACACAGAAGAATACTTCTCAACAGGATCACCAGACCTGGACAAGATGCTCGGAGGAGGCTACCCGAAAGGCTCACTAATTCTCCTAGAAATTAGCGAGTACGTTTCAACGCTACATTACCATTTAATTGTGTTTCCGACAGCCTCAAACTTCGCCAAGCATGGGCGAGGCATAATAGTGATCCCTTCGGTGGGTGTTGATCCCAGCCAGATAATTAGAGGGGCTGAGGGGATGGGTGCGCCCAGAGATGTCATAGATAGGCTCATGAGGATATGCGTTAAGGACTATCCTGGCTTTAAGCCTGAGCCCCCTCTTGTAGCGTTTAAGGGCGAAAGCCCCTCAGAGGACTACGCTAAGTACCTTGATGTTGAGCGGGAGTTAATGGAGAGGACGGGGCAGCCAGTGCTACGCATCACTGGAGCAGACATGCTGATAAACACGTACGGAGTGAAAGAGACACTTTCAGCAATAAGAATTGATTTTACACGAGTGAAAGAGATGGAGGGCTTAGGCATAGTGTTGCTTAAGCCGGGCTACCCGAGGCTGGCTAAGATCCTCTCAGCGACAGCAGACATACACTTGAGGATTACACGGGAGCATGGAGCCGTACTAGTCTACGGCGTAAAGCCTAGAACAAACCTTCACGTATTAGAAATGGACGCTTCAAAGGGCTATCCGATGCCGAAGCTAACACCAATAATCTAAATGCTTTTAAATAAATCTGTAAATTTTTAAATAATACTTCTCTTTAAAAAAAGGATTGGTGGCTGTTTTTGTATGGGGTATTATTATGAGCCGCATATCTACTGGAAGCGACGTACTCGACTCTGTTCTTGATGGTGGTTTCCCGGCTGGCAGCCTGGTGGCTGTTACCGGCCCTCCGGGCACTGGTAAGACTATTTTTGCCGCTAACTGGATTTATAATGGTGTTGAGAGGCTTGGCTGTAACGGCTTATATGTGAGTTTCGTTGAGGGGCGAAAGAGTTTCTTTGAGAATATGCGTGGTTTAGGCTTAGATTTCGAGAGGCTCGAGCGCTCTGGGAGGTTTAGGTTTCTTGAGATGGCTACGCTTAAGGAGGCTGGCGTCCCAGCCGTTTTTGAGCAGATTCTAGGCGAAATTGCCGATATTGGGGCAAGCGTGCTCGCCATAGACTCTTTCTCGGCAATATCGCAGGTTATAGAGAAGCCATATGATGCGCGCATACTCGTCCATACAGTTCTGAGTAAGATTGTTAGGGAGATGGGCTGCACAACAATAATAATAGTTGAGAAGATGACTGCCGAGGAAAACTATGAGCCAGCCGAGTTCCTATCAGACTTCATAATCCACCTCAATAAGACCGAAGTTAACGGAGCGCTCCTAAGATGCCTAAAGATACTTAAGGCCCGCGGAACAGAAGTGCTATGGTCAAAATTAGCATTCACATTAAAGGGCGGATTCAAAGTTTTCAGGCCGCTAATCATGGGCGGGCTCCCAGAGCCAACGAAGAAGTTTAAGATTGTCATGCATGGTAAGGACTATTATTCTTCTGGCATCCGAGACCTGGATAAAGTAGTTGGCGTAATGTTTAGGCGCGGATGCTATAATCTACTAGAGTTTGAGAGGGATGTGACGCTGGCGCCCGAGCGCCTCTTCCGGGTGACGGTTTCAAATGTTTTAAATCAGGGAGGAAGCGTCATTATTCTTCCGCCTCAGGGTTTAAGCGCCTCAACGGTTTGGAGAGCCCTAGAGCCGTTTGTCCATGAGGATGTTTTAAAGCGCAACCTCAAGATTGTTGACTTTAAGGCCGCTGCCGTTGAGGCTGTTGAGCCATATGTAATGTTATTTGAGGGCAAGTCTTTAAGGGAGGATATGATGTGCTTCTGGAACGCGGTCTCAGAGTTTAGGCGGCAGAGGGGTAGACCGGTCTTCTCTGTTGTTGGCTTCGACACGCTAGAATACATGTACGGCAAAGATGAGCTGCTAAAGATTCTTGGTGAAGACCTAGCGAAGACAAGGAACTTTGGTGATGTAAGGCTGAATATTGTTAGGCCCGAGTGCGCCATAGCCAGCCACTTAAGCTCCCTAGCCGACATACACCTAATCGTCAGGGAGATATGCGGCGCAATATTCCTACAAGGAATAAAGCCAAAAACACCACTACTAAATATTGAACTACATACAGATGAAGAAGGATCAGAAATCAAATTAACACCAATACTATAGCCATTTCAAGAGTCCGGCAAAACCATAAATAACTCTTTAGCAACCTTATTAAGCATCATCCACCAATAATCTCGTCTGGTGATTAAAAATGGTCCAACCCCCTCCCCAGGAAAATAGAAAAACAAATCATTTAGACACATTAAATGGAGAAGGGATTTGGACCCGTAATGTAGGTGCTGGCACCAGTTGTCCGAATTTAAATCCTTCCCCCTTTTAATTTTTAGGAATAATGGGTTTAGCGTGAGGAATGAGATCTACGATTGTAAAGAGAGGCTTAAGCGATGCAGAGGACGATTGCTAGATTGCTACAATTACAAATTGCTGGAAATATTACGGGTTTCTAAAAGGTTTCATATTTTTATTAGTCGAATGGAGAGAAAGAGCCTACTAAAACAAAAAGAAAGATGGAGTTTACGGGATCTTATATGTGGCTGCCGCGTTAGCGAGAGCCCCAATACTATCTAAGGTAATTTCTTAACCCACGCATGGCTATATCTATTGATTCCATGAGAATCCCTGTAATGCGGTTAATCTCCTCGTATCAGGTAGCGTTTTCCAAACTTGTTTGAGACTCTTCCCTTTCCATGTATACAAAGTAGGAAAACTTTATATAAGTCTACCATAAATGTCTGCTTAGGTGCTTCGAGTGGGGTATGTTACAGTCTCTGCTAAGGTTCCAAAGAGGTTGAAGGAGCTTCTGGATAGGTATAACATAAAGCCTGGTTCCATTATTAGGAGAGCCCTTGAGGAGGAGGTTAAGAGGCGAATGCTTGAGGAGCTAGAGAAGTTATCTAGAGAGTTATCTAGAGAGTTGTCCCATATACCTGACGAAGAAGTAGTTAGGATGATACGGGAAGATAGGGAAGGTAGGTAGCTCTGTACCTCTACGACGCGAGCGCTATACTGAATCTCGTGAAGAGGGGAAATGTAAAGGTTTTCGCAAAGGGATGCACTATAGACCTCGCCATCTACGAATCTATTAATGCGGTTTGGAAGGAGTGCTACATACTTAAGAGAATAAGGGTGGAGGTAGCCTATGGATTAATCGAGCTACTATCCAATATTTTTAATGTGCTAGACCTATATACGATGAGAGGCTCTGAAAAAGAGGCGCTGGAAATAGCCATAAAAGAGGGGATAACCATTTACGATGCATCCTACATCCATATCGCAGCGCGAAACAAATTAACCCTAGTAACCGACGACAAGAAGCTCATAAATACCGCCAAAAAGTACACCAACGTGGCAACAACCACAGAAATTACCATATAAAATACTTTACTTCATTAACGAGATTCTGGAAATAATTTTAGGCTGGAACCGTACCCCGCGCCGATAACCCGGTTCAAATGCGGCGGCCGCACCAAAACGAGTTCGATTTAAGTCTCTTTGGGGCGGTCGTTGAGATCCATTCTCCTTTTAGAGAACTAATCATCTTATCCAAAAAATTTTATTACATTGCGAGTATCTGGTTTACGTTTAAGTTTAGGACTATCTCAGCGATATCGCTTGAGTACTCTCCGGTTCTACGTATGCTCTCTAAAATCATCCTTAGGGCTGGAGAAATAGTTTTTCCAGCTTTTTCTGTAATTGCTTTTATTGCTTCGGCTTCCATTAACGCTATTTTCTTTGCCCTAGATATTGTTTCTTCCGCTAGAAGATAATCTCTCTTAAATAATGATTCCACCGAGCTTTCAAACATCGATCTGGCGAAAGAGCTCATCTCAGAAATTTTATCTAAAATAAATTTATCCGGGCTTTCACTCAATGAAAGAATGTTTTCAGCTATCCTTGCGGCGTGGTCGGCTATCCGCTCCACAAATTTTACTACCAGCCTATAGCCTAAACAATCTTTTGGATTTGAAAGCCCAATATCTTTTAGGATTCTATCGCTCTGCACAGCGGCCTTCAATTGCCTAATTATATAAAAACCGAAACGATCAACTTCATCGTCCAAATCGATTATGTTTTTAGCCAGCTCTTTGTCTAATTTAATTAATGCTTTTATTGAATCCTCATGCATTGAGGATGCAATTAGGCACATGCGTCTAAGGGCGCTCTCCACTGAAAGCTCTGGATAGCCAACTAAAACCTTTAGTATCATCTCCCTAGGCGAATCAGATATTATCTCTGTTCCAACAATCTTTTTCTTCACCAATTCCCTTACGGCGTTTCTCTGTGACGGAGCCATATGATCGCTTAACGTCTCAATCCTAATAGAATTATATCCATTAAGATAGGCGGCGATTATCGCCCGTGCAATCTTTTCCGGCATATCGTTGGCAGATATCTTAAGCGTAGCTTCACGAGAAGCATTGCTGGGCTTAGCTAAATCCTTAGGGATCAAAATTAGGGACTTACCCTCCTGTAATATTACGATTTGGCTTCCAGCCTTAAGCCCCATCTCAGAAACCCACTTCTTCGGCAGAGAGAGAATGTATGTTGATTTGCCGGTGATTTGTATGCGCCTTATCTCCTCATTTTCCATACTTTTCACCCAATCTATATAGTTTACTTTCTTCTATATTTTTTATTTTGGCAATGTATATATTATTTTCTCTTATCTAAATATTGATGAGGTGCAAAAATAGTGTCAAAAAGCAGGATTATAATCGCTGTGATAGCATCTCTCCTCATAATATCCGCAAGCGTCATAGCCTATCAAGTGCTTACGCCGCAACCACAAGAAGAGAAGGAAGTATCCCTTAATGGTGCTGGCGCAACATTTCCATTCCCCTTAATCGATAAGTGGGCCGCTGAATACCATAAGATTAAGCCTAAAATTTTAATAAACTATCAGGCTATTGGCAGCGGCGGCGGAATCAGAGCGCACATGGAGAAGACCGTGCACTTCACGGCCAGCGATGCACCGCTTAGTGATGCCCAGTTTAGAAATGCTAGTGGCACCCTACATATACCGTTCACGATAGGAGGAGTAGTCCCAATATATAATTTGCCTGATATGCCAAGCGGACTTAGATTCACAGGAGAAATCCTGGCGCAGATCTATCTCGGCGAGATCACAAAATGGAATGATCCTAGGCTGGCGGCAATAAATCCGGGGGTTAGTCTCCCGGACAAGGATATAGTTGTCGTTCGTAGGTCTGATGGAAGCGGAACAACATTTATCTGGACTAGCTATCTTTCCGCAGTCAGCCAAAAATGGAGGGAGACCGTTGGAAAAGGGACTTCAGTAAACTGGCCGACTGGGCTTGGAGCTAAGGGTAATGATGGTGTAGCCACCCTAGTTCAACAGACACCGTATTCAATAGGATATGTTGAGTTCACGTACGCGAAGAAGAATAACTTGCCCTACGGTCACGTGTTGAACGCCGCAGGGGAGTTTATTGAACCAAGCATAGAATCCTTTATGAAGGCTGCTGCAGCCGCGGCTCTTACCTTGCCAAGGGGAGATGAAAGCTGGTCGAGTGTTTCAATAGTTGAAAGCATAGTGAATAATAGGGAGGCTAAGGGAGCCTATCCAATAACGAGCTTCACCTACTTTCTGATATATAAAGAGCTTAATGTTCTGCCGAATATGGGTGAGGATACAGCTAGGGCGCTGGTCTACTTCCTCTGGTGGGCGATCCACGATGGACAGAAATATTCAGCTGACTTATACTACGTTCCACTACCTGATGAAGTCGTCAAGCATAATGAAGAGACGATTAAGATGATTACATTCAATGGGCAGCGGGTTTATAAGGGCCTAGCGGTGCAGGCAAATGAGGGTTAATCGAAAAATATTCCCACATTTATTTTTCAGCTCTTTAAGATTACAAAATTTCTCGCTTCCTAAACTGTCATTTACTGGCGATTATATTTTCAAGATTTTATGCGCCCTTATTGCGTCAAGCACTATTTTAATTCTCGGCTTAATGGCCTACGAATTAATTATGGGCTCCCGTCTTTCAATTGAAACTTTTGGCTTCATAGGCTTCATAGCAGGTACAGAGTGGGACCCTGCAATAAAGCGTGTCTTCGGAGCCCTGCCCTTAATACTTGGCACGTTAACTACTTCTGCAATAGCGTTACTTATAGGTTTTCCCATAAGTCTTGGTGTCGCCTTAGCGCTCTCGGAATATATGCCTAAAAAACTTAGCTTCATCTTTTCCTTTTTAGTGGAACTTTTGGCAGCTGTTCCAAGCGTAATCTACGGGCTCTGGGGAATATACATCCTAATTCCATTTTTACGCGATAATGTTTATCCGCTTCTGAAAGCAGTATTCGGCTTTATTTCACTATTCTCCGGACCGATATATGGTGGCGGGGTTTTAACCGGCGGTATAGTTCTCGCCATAATGATTATACCGATAATCTCCGCAGTTTTAAGGGACTTATTCTCATCGGTGCCGCCATCTATAAGGGAGGCTGTTATATCGCTGGGGGCGACAAAATGGGAAACGGTAAAAATAGTGATGAGCTACACGCGCTCCGGAATACTGGGCGCAACCATGCTAGGGTTAGGAAGAGCAGTGGGCGAAACAATGGCCATAACGATGGTTATTGGAAACAAGTTTAAGGTTTTCCCATCATCGCTCTTTGATGCATGGTATACTATGTCGGCGATAATTGCAAACGAGCTCCTAGAAGCCACATACGACCTATATATAAGCGCGCTGATAAATGTTGGACTACTACTCTTACTAATTAATTTGTTCGTCGTGATCTCGGCGAGACTAATCGTCTGGCGTTCCCTCAGAATGGTCAGGGGGATAATGAGGGAATGAGGAAGGAGCCATATGGATTAAGGAGAATTAAGGATTTAATTATGCGCTTCATGGTTTACCTAGCCCTTCTTACCGCCCTTATTCCCCTATTCAGCGTAATATTCGAGGTTGCCAGAAGGGGTCTAGTAGCAATTAACTTAGACTTTTTCATCAAGCCGACTCCAACTGTAGGAGAGGCTGGAGGCGGGGTGGCGAACGCCATACAGGGCACGCTTATAACCGTTGGGCTAGCAACCTTGATTGGAGCCCCAATAGGGATAATTTCAGGAATATTTCTCAGCGAATATGGTGAAAGCAGACTCTCGCCAGTTATAAGATTCTTTAATGAAGTGTTGAATGGCGTCCCATCGATAGTTATCGGCATTTTTAGTTATGCACTATTTGTTCTCACCATAGGCTTCTCGGTCATAGCGGCATCATTCGCCTTGGCCATAATAATGATCCCCATCGTAACTAGAACTACGGAAGAAGCTCTTAAACTAGTGCCAGCAACAATTAGAGAGGCTGCGATGGCGCTGGGGATTCCAAGATGGAAAACAACACTATACATTGTTCTGAGGGGGGCAAAGAAGACTATAGCAACCGGAGTATTGCTTGCTGTAGCCAGAATTGCCGGAGAATCCGCGCCAGTCTTGGTCACGATGGGTTACTGGAGATGGTGGTTTGCCGGGTTAAATAGGCCAGCAGCCAACCTTGCGTTAAACATATTCCTGTTCGCTAACTCGCCATTTGAGAATTGGGTGATCTTAGCGGGGGATCGGCCCTTGTGCTTATTATAATAGTCCTCGGGATAAATGTTATTGTTAGAATTTTGACAAAGGAGAAGTATTAGTTATGTCCGCGTATAAGATTGAGATTGAGAATTTAAACGCTTGGTTTGGCTCTAAGCAGGTTTTAAAGGATATTAGTATGCGAATTAAGGATAGGGCTGTAACAGCGATGATGGGGCCTTCTGGCTGCGGTAAGACGACGCTTATACGCTGCATAAATAGAATGCATGAACTGGTTCCAGGCGCCCGCATCTCGGGAAGAGTCCTTTTCAATGGAGTAAATATTTATGATAATGGGGTTGACCGGGTTCAGATAAGGAGGAAGATCGGCATGGTCTTCCAGAAGCCAAACCCATTCCCAATGCTATCAATCTACGATAACGTCGCTTTAGGGCCAAGACTTAATGGTGTGAGGGATCGAAAGACCCTCGACCAGATCGTTAAGCGGAGCTTGATGCTCGCGGGGCTATGGGACGAGGTGAAAGACGATTTAAACAAGTCTGGGGCAAGCCTCTCCGGCGGACAGCAGCAGAGGCTCTGCATAGCGAGGGCGTTAGCCGTTGAGCCGGAGGTGTTATTAATGGATGAGCCGACATCGGCTCTAGATCCGATATCAGCTGCGAGGATAGAGGCTTTAATCAGGAAGCTGGCGGAGGATTACACGATAATCATCGTAACCCACAATATGCAGCAAGCTGCCAGAATCTCTGACTACGTAGCCTTCCTATATATGGGTGAGCTCGTGGAGTACGGGCCTACCAAAGATATCTTCGAAAATCCGAGAAGCGAGTTGACCGAGAGATATATAACGGGAAAATTTGGTTAAGGTGGGTTTTATGAGTAGAATAATAGATTTAGAGCTGGAGGAGCTTAAAGCGCTGGTCTACAGGATGGGTGACCTAGCCTATCAAGTCGTCTCCATGGCTATTGAGGAGAGCTTCCGCGGCGGAGACCTATATCATAAGATACAAGGAATATCTGATATGCTGGTTATATTGGCTGAGCAGGTTGAGGATAAAACCTTGGAAGATATGCGCTAGATATATCCTACCTCAATAAGCGCTTTGGTGGACTAAAAGAGAGCATAGAGTGGATACGCGCATATACTATGGAGATGGGAGAGAAAGTCCTAGTTATGATGAAGACCAGCATAGAAGCCTTAAAGGGCAAGAATATAGAAACTGCTAGAAGCATATCTGAGATGGAGAAGGAGGTTGACGAACTCTACTTTAATTTCCTTGATAAAATAATTGGGGAGAAAAACATTGAAAGTAGAATTATTGTTTTGAGCGCGCTTATAGTACGGTATTTCGAGAGGATAGCGGATCACGCGGCATATATCTGCGAATCATTGATCTACGCATTGACTGGAAGAAAAGAGTTCCTCAGATAAGCAGATGGCTCTTTAAATGTTTTTAACTTTAAGCCGACCTGCAACATTTTCGTAACACCTTTTCCGATTCCGAAGAATTTAAGGCTGTTATGCTCTTCGAAACCTAAAGTGATTAGTGTAAATATAAAGGACTGAGAGAATACAGTTTGTATGATGCGGCGGTCAGAGTTGAAAAGATTACTCTGCAAGTTAAAGAGTTGGCTTCAAACAATTCTACGGGTACAAAACTTAGCGAAGGCCCCGTTTATCCTATCATCCACGATATCCATTATGACGTTGTATTTACTCTACCCTGAATCCTATAATGTTACTTGGAAGGGTAGAGCATACTATATTTTCTTTCTCTGGCTAGTTTCCCTTGAGGTTGCATTGAATTGGGGAAAGATTAAGGCGAAGGTTAACGCGTTAAAATCTAAGCGTTTCTTAGCATCCGCCATAGCTGCTTTTCTACCAATCATATACGTTTTAACCGTTGATCTTTTTGAAATAGACAGGGTTATTATAGATTCATTTCCTAAATACTATGGAATGAGTTTCTGGGCGGAGAATATGCCCCTCGCAATAGAATATATTGTTCTGGCGGCTTTATTCTCGCTAACAGCGGCACTGACTTATGGAGTAGAGGGCTTAAGGCATTTTATGCTTCCAATATCTCTGCTAAGCGCAATCGGTTTAATTTTCCTCGTGGATAACTTTTACCCCTATGGGGAGTTTACGCCATTCCAGATTCTTGCTCCAGCCACCACTATGCTTGCTTCCGAAATACTGTCTTTAATGGGCTATAAGGCCGAAGTGAGGGGGCAATCTTACGGAACAATAGTCATGAAGGTTTGGAGTGACGGGGATGAAGCATCATTCGGAATAGCTTGGCCGTGCTCCGGCGTAGAGAGCCTCATAATATATTCTGTGCTAACCGCTCTTTTTTTGAAGGACAGCTTATTTTCGCGAAAACAGAAAATACTGTATTTTTTGATTGGAGCAATAATCACATATATTGTTAACGCTCTTAGAATAGCAAGGATCTTCATTATAGCCGTCGAATACGGCGTCAATTCTCCAGAAGTTAGACGCTTCCATGACTACTACGGGCCGCTATATTCAGTCACATGGATTGTCTCCTACCAATTAATAGCGGTTATTACGCAATTTCTTTTGGAGAAAATAAAGTCTAAAGATGATCGTGATGAAAAGTTTTATAAATAAAGGCTAGCATAATCCCTTATGTGATGAAACTTGAAGTATAAGGTTTTAATGCCACTACTCATGCTTCTATCCGCTTTTCTTCTCGCTTCTGGAATCTGCGTACCAATAGTCGATGCAACCGAGGAGGAACCGTCCTTCGCGGAAAGCATTTCAGTCACAGTTAACTGCACAACAGCCGAACTTATGATTTTCAGCGTAGTATACTCGGTAGACGCTTCTCTTGTACACTTTCCATCGGAGGTAAACCTTAATAGGGGCGAATTAACAGACACCACTTTAATTACAATTGCTTTTTCTAGGGACGGCTCAGGCTTAATTATCGCCTTCAATAATACCGATGCAGCTACAGCGAGGTCTCTTGCGGACGCTGTTAAAGGCTCCATAGAAAATGCCTTCAACGCGGGCTTCACATGGAACACCACTAAAGTCGAAAATAGCTATGTTTACGTGGAGTATATCGGGCCTGGAAAGAGTGATCTAACCGAGTACATAAGTTGGCTTATGGAGAGATGCCTAGCCCCCGACCTGAAAGGCTTTACATTAACGTTTCTACCTATGAGTAGCGAGGAGAAGGCTTTTGTTGAGGTTAGCGCTGCTAAGGAGAGCGGGGGCTTCAACTGGGTTTACCATATGGCAGTGGGCTATTCCACTAGTACGCCAGTTGGAACAGGTCCACATAAAATAGATATTCTAGATCTACTTAACGTAGAATCGCTTACGCCATCAAGCTACGCGTCATATGAAGGCTGGTTTGTATCAACTGTTCAGTTTGTAGTTGTATCTAACGAGACTGTTTCTTTTCTGTCCTCGGAGCCAGGTCTCATAAGCCCGCCGATGCAGCTCAAGGGCTGGCTTACTAATATCCCGACACAACCGCCCGCGCAACTAATCGCACAATTCAGCTTCGCGAATGACCCCACACCTGTCAATAGGCTCTCGATAACCTTTAGCGGCCTAATTATTCCGGAGTTCACAGCTCCAACCCAATTAATCCTGCTGATTTTAGCAATATCAGTTACCTTAGCTGCTAGAAAAAAGGCTCAAAGTTTCCTTTAAATGAGAGCAAGATAAATGGCATTTACAGCTGAAAGGGATCTTCTGCGCGATTCCACGTCAAGCGTTGTAAAGTTGAGCTATATACGATTTATAGCATTCTAGCGATGGCGACCGCAAGAAATAAATATATTTTTCGCCAAAAAAGGGTATTGGTGGAAGAATGGGTAAGGAAAGTTCTAGGGGAGAGGTTGCAGTAATTTCTCCTGGACGCTATGCAGTTGTCATGGTTCTTATCATAGCTTTGACGGCGATCATGATACCGAAAACCGTCATGACCTTTTGGGCTCATGGACAGGAGGAAGGCGCTTGGGGTGGAACTGGAACCGAGTGGGGTTTCTTGCCTTTAAGTATTGTTTGGATAATTGCTGTTCTAATGTCATTTATGGGCAATAAAGCGTTCAATAGGGCGGAAATGGCTTTGTTCACTGGTTTAGGCGCATTTGCAGGCGTCTTGGTCAGTCACGGGTATCTCATGGGGATTTCATGCATATCCTTAATCGTTCCTAACGTACCAGCTTACAGCGAGGCGCTTAAGCTGATACCCGACTTCTGGGTTTGCAAGAACATAGATGTTGTTAAGGGGGCATGGATTGGCGGCTCATCTCCACCATGGTTGGAGCTTGCACCTTACTTGCTATTGGAAATGATCTACATGATTGTGACTGGTGGAATAATAATATGTCTGGCATCAATATTTCAGAGAAAATTCATTTACATCGACAGACTACCATTTCCAAGCGTTGTACCAGCTATAGTAACTGTAGATTTATATGATCGAAAGGTGAATGGGAGCAGAGCCATAATTAAGGATAAGTGGATCTGGCTTGGCTGGATATTTGGAGCGATATGGGCTGGCCCAATGACAATTAACATGTTCTACCCACTAATTCCAAGGGAACACGTTTTTGGAAGAGTACCTTTAGATGCACAGCTTGCGCCGATTTTCAGCCCATATCATGTTGAAGGCTGGTGGTTTATAGACCCGCATACAACAGTGTGGTACACTATAATGCCACTAGACGTCTTGGCCTCCATAGCGATATTTGACATAATATTCTACTGGATATATCCGCTGGCAGCGCACTTCACGGGCGCAATGGCGCCCGGAGTAAGCGCTTGGAGCTACTATTGGGGCGACGTTGCTCCAGGCATGGCGTGGCTGCATATGGAGCATACTGGGGTGTGGATAGGCATAGGCCTATGGATGATCATATCGGGCTGGAAATACTTAAAAGACAGCTTCTCAAGGGCAATAAAAGGCGTCTCCTCGTCAATTCCAGGAGATATTTCTGACAGAGCTCTCTGGATAACCTTTATTCTACTGTGGATAATCTGGATGGTTATATGGGTTGCTTCAGGGGCGAATATCGGCGTTCTAATATTTACAGCAGTGTTATACAGCGTGACAATGATAGGGCAGATGTGGGTTCAGAGCCACAATATAGAGTGGCTGGCAGCCCCATTCACCTGGTGGACTGGCCATAATTATGTGTTCGCTTTTGGAGAAGCTATAGGGGCTTACACTAATCCATCAACAAGCCTAGCTGCCTTAACTGCAAGAGCTATGCCACAAGCCCTACCGCTATCTAACGCAAACTGGTCGGGCGCTATGCCTACGCTCTTCGCCTATAAGATGTGCGAGACTGGCGGCGTTAGTCCGAAAACGATGTTTAAGTCGCTTTTCATACTGCTGTCCGCGATAGCTGTTATAGGAGTGCCAATAGTCACATCAATGCTCTACAAGTATGGAGCTGGCGTAGTCCTTTCCGGAGCCGCTGGCGGTGGTGGAGACATTAACCCTGTTCAAGCGATGGCAGCGAACGCGGAGTCCGGAGTTTTCGCGCCGTTCACCTACTGGTCTTCATATAAAGTTACGTGGACAGTTATTGGAATAATATTCCCAATAATATTGTTTGTGCTGAGATCAAGGTTCCCATGGTTCTTCCTACATCCGGCGGCGCTGATGATATGGCCCATATGCTACGGTCTATTCAGATCGGTTCCAGCATTAATAATAAAGGTGGCTGTTCTTAAGATAGGCGGAGCCAAGTTCTACGAAAACGTATGGGTTAGAATAGTGGCAGGCTTCATCTTAGGCATGATAACGCTAGACTTAGTAGCGATGTGGGCATTAGCCGCTAAAACGTTCTAAATAAACTAAATTGTTCCATATTTATTTTTATTTATGTTATTTTCCATCAAAGCTAACCCATAAATCTTATATTCATTTTTCCCATCATTGAGTTTTCGTGAGGAGTTTTCCATGGAGGGATACGGGTCCTTTACTAGGGATGTAAAAATTTGGGAAGAACCGCTGGTGATACCTACTTACCAGATCAGCGATCCTGACCCAAACCCAATATTTTATACTGGCAGAGCCTACCAAGGGGCGCAGGGGCATGTTTATCCCTATCCTATGCTAGACAAACTAACAGATAATAGAATAGAGAAGGTGTACAAGGCGGCTTTTTTAGAAAACGAGTATATTAAGGTCTGTGTGCTCCCTGAGATAGGCGGCCGAATATTTTTTGCCACAGATAAAACCAATAACTATGATTTCTTCTATCATCAGCATGTTATTAAACCAGCTTTGATTGGAATGCTTGGCGCATGGATTTCAGGCGGGGTCGAATGGAACATCCCTCATCACCATCGAGCCACAACTTTTATGCCGGTTGACTACACGTTAAGGGAGAATCCTGATGGAAGCAAAACTATCTGGGTTGGTGAAATAGAGCTCCGGCATAGAATGAAGTGGATAGTTGGCATAACGCTGTATCCGGGTAAATCTTATATTGAAGTAACCATTAAGCTTTTTAATCGCACTCCTCTCGCCCACTCCTTCCTTATCTGGGCAAATCCAGCTGTTCACGCGAATGAAAATTACCAAATAATATTTCCGCCAAGAACCGAGTATGCGACTTTTCATGGCAAAAACCAGTTCTCACACTGGCCCATCTCATATGAAGTTTTCGCCGGAGTAGATTACACTAGTGGAGTAGACGTCAGCTGGTGGAAGAATCACCTGGCGCCGACATCCTTCTTCGCTTGGAATTATAAAGATGATTTTCTAGCAGGATATGATCATGGAAAGCGGGCGGGAACAGTTGCGGTCGCCAATCACCATATTGTTCCAGGCAAAAAATTCTTTCTGTGGGGTAACGGCTCTGAAGGACGAATGTGGGAAAAAATACTCACCGATGCTGATGGACCATATATTGAGCTCATGATCGGAGCCTACTCGGACAATCAGCCTGATTACACGTGGATACAGCCATATGAAGTTAAAACCTGCAAGATATACTGGTATCCAATTCGGGAGATAGGTGGCGTAAAAAACGCTAACAGAGAGGCTGCAATCAACTTGGAGATAGATTCAGAGAACACCGTTAGTATCGGAGTTTACACAACCTCAGAACGTAAAAGTTCAAGGGTTATTTTAAAGGCTTCTGGAAAAGTTGTTTTCGAGAGAGAGGCGGATATTAGTCCAACAAAACCATTCGTTGAAAGGGTTCAATTGCCGCTAGGGGCAAAAGAGGAAGACTTAGAGCTAATCTTGCTTTCTTCGCAAGGAGAGGAAATAATATCCTATAAGCCTGTGAGGAAAGAGAATGCTCCTATGCCTAAACCCGTTGAACCGCCTAAACCACCGAAAGAAATAGAGACTATTGAGGAGCTTTATCTCACCGGTTTGCGTTTGGAACAGTTTTATAATCCTGCAATCGAGCCCTACCCCTACTATGAGGAGGCTTTAAGAAGAGATCCCTATGATTATCGAACTAACATTGCTTTAGCTATTCTCTACTGTAAACGTGGAATGTTTAAAGAAGCTGAGGAGCACCTTAGGCGTGCCCTTGAACGCGCAACCAAAAATTACGTTACGCCTAAGGATGGGGAAGCCTACTACTATCTGGGGGTAGCATTAAGAGCTCAAGAGAAATATGAAGAGGCATACGACGCCTTCTATAAGGCAACATGGTATCATGCATGGCATGCCGCCGCATATTATTCACTGGCGGAGATAGATTGCCAGAGAGGCGATTTTCTAAAAGCGTTAGAACACCTTGACTTATCCCTCTCCACTAACACCCTAAATACAAGGGCATTGAATTTAAAGGCTACAGTTCTCAGAAAAATGAGGAGACTTAAAGAAGCTGAGGAGATAGCTTTAAAAGCGCTCGCTATAGATCCATTAGACTTCTGGGCTGAAAATGAACTATACCTAGTTAAGTCGAAAATGGGGTTAAAAGAGGAGGCTGATAAAGAATTAGAAAATTTAAGGATGAAGATGAGGGACAACGTTCAATCTTATCTGGAGCTGGCGGTAGATTACGGTAATTGCGGTTTTCTGGAAGAAGCTATTGATGTGCTTTCCCGAGCTATCGAGCTAAACAAGAGAGGCTTATCAGACTTCCCAATGGTCTACTATTACCTCGGTTACTTTTGGGATATGAAAGGGGAAAGAGATAAAGCCATGGAATACTATAGGCTTGGAGGAAAAATGCCTGCTGATTATTGTTTTCCCTTCAGGGTAGAATCTCTCAAAGTGCTTAAACGCGTCCTTGAGGTAAATGATCACGATGCGAAAGCCCATTTCTATCTTGGAAACCTGCTTTACTACTTTAATCGGTATGAGGAGGCAATAAAAGAGTGGGAGAAGTCAAGGGATCTAGACGATACATTTTCGATCACGCATAGGAATCTGGGTCTAGCTTACGCTCGGGTGAGAAATGATATTCATAGGGCAATTGCCAGTTTAGAGAAGGCGATAGAATGCAATTCCAAGGATCCGAGACTATACTACGAGTTAGATAGATTATACGAGATAGGCGGGGTTCCCGTGGAAAAAAGACTGTCTCTCCTAGAGAAGAACCATGAAGCAGTTGTTAAACGTGACGATGCTCTCAGTCGAGAAATAATTCTCTATGTGCAGACGGGTCAATATGATAAAGCGATCGATCTCTTACGCACTCATCACTTCCATGTCTGGGAGGGTGGAGGCGAAATACACGATGTTTACGTGGACGCCCATCTCTTAAGAGGGCTTAAGAAACTTGAGTCTGACAGATACGAGGAGGCTCTTAAAGATTTTGAAGCGGCTCTAGAGTATCCGGAAAACTTGGAGGTTGGAAGACCATATAGAGGTGTACGTTTGCGAGACCCGCAGGTCTACTATTATATGGGAACAGCTTATGAAGCCTTAGGCAAGGAAAACGACGCTAAAATATGCTATGAGAGAGCTATCTCCGCAAAAGTTGAGCTTTCAGAGCTGTCATATTATCAGGGATTATCGCTCATGAAATTGGGGCGAAGAGAGGAAGCTGATAAAATTTTTGACGATCTCATTAGCTTTGCGAGGGAAAGGATTGAGAAAGGCGTAGGAATGGATTTCTTTGAGAAGTTCGGTGAAAAAGAGTTCATGCAAGCTCAGATGGCATATTACCACTACCTGCTGGGTCTAGGGTATATGGGGAAAGGCGAGCTGCAAGAAGCCAAAGATAACTTCAGGGCAGCTCTCAAACTAAATCCATACCACGTATGGGCTAAAGTCTACTTATCTGAGCTGAGCAAAGAAATGAAAAATCCGCAATAATGCAGCAGTCTCTTATCACATCAATTGCTAAATTTAATATAGTCGCCCACCATTTCAATTAGTGAGGGGAAATGTTTACCGAGAAACCGCTAGAAATTAAGATCCTCGAAAAATATATTGAGGATTGGAAAGAATTCAGCAACGGTTTTCTGGTAATCCCAAAAAAAGGCATGTTTTTTAACAAGCTTTTCATACGTAGTAGGCGCATCTTCATGGATAGAGCCTTCGAGTTTTCAGCGTTAATTGAAGTTGCACGTAATAAAAAGGTAAATAAACGCTTCAAGAACTTTCTCTGTTCGCTTATGGGTTTAAGCTGTGAGCTGCATTGGGACGGAGTATTATTTAAAAAACCGCGTTTTGAAAGCCTCAAAATTTTAAATACGCTCCAAACGTTCATCCCGACTTTAAAGATCGATAGAAGATTGATTGATGCCCTGAATGGTTCTAATTCTATAGTTGAAATGCTACGGAAGGTCCATCCAGACAATTTGTACATTACTTTAGCATCATTGTCTTCATTTCAGGGTTTTGAGTTTTCTTACGATACAGTAGAGACCATCATGGAAAGATGCTTAAACGTAGATAACGTTACATGGATTATCGATATGGATAAGATGATTTCAAGAACACCAAATTATAAGAAAACCTTTGAGGAGACCATAAGATTAATAAACATGGTTTCGGAAGTTATCATTGGGATAACTAATCTTTATCTGAACTATACCGGCTCCCCTCGACGCGATCTTAAGAAAAAAGAGGCTAGCGAAAATGATCGGATCGGTTAAAAGATATTTGTTGATGGGTGTAATCTTTACTATTCTATTAAGTTCACTTCCCATAAGTTCAATAGGCCCGAGCTTTTATGGTATGGATATAAATGGTATTCTCAATTTTGTAAGCTCCCCGGATTTCACAGCTAATGTCATGGAACATGTTAAAATTTTTTCCGGGATGGGTTCTCGTGTCACAGGTCAGGAGGGCTGCTTTAAGGCAGCTAAATATATAGCCAGCAAGTTCGAGGAATATGGGCTTAAGCCTGGAGGAGATGAAGGTTATTTTGAATTCTTTAATGTTACAGTTCCCATAGATCAGGACGTTAAGATCGTTATTCCTCAAACTGGCATTACAATTAGGGCGTATGCGCTATGGCCCAACGGTATACAATCATGCTATACCCCTCCTGAAGGCATCGAGGGCACACTAATATATTTTAAAGATGGTTCTTTAGAGGAAATTTCAGATACGCTCCGTGAACTTAAAATCGAAGATTTAAGCGATATTGTAGCCTTAATGGAGTTTAATACTCGTGAAGATTGGCTTAATCTTGCTAAATTCAAGGTTAAAGCCATAATATTTTTGGAGCCTGAATACACGAACCGGATTGAAGCCGAGACCAAATTCACTATAACTCCGCTATTAATTCCGCGAATTTATGTTCCTAAAAACTCTTCTTACATACTCTTCGATAATGTTCAGAAAAGAGTTAAAATATACTCTGACATGAAGTATACTAACGTTAAATCCGTAAACGTGATCGGAATAGTCGAGGGAACAAAATATAAGAACGATGTGCTGATAGTGTCATCGTACTTCGATTCGTGGTCAGCTGTTCCTAGACTTTCTCCCGGAGCTGACGAGGCTACTGGAATAGCGGTTCTTCTAGAGCTGGCACGCTTCTTCAGCGTCAACAAACCCCTAAGAACAATATGGTTTGTAGCATTCTCCGGCCATTGGCAGGCCTTAAGAGGATCAAGGTGCTTTGCGGAGAAACACTATTTTGCTCCTGAAGTTCAGAATGACACAGTTAAAACATGGGTGCACTTTAACTTAGATTTCTCTACAGATAGCGATACTGTTGCTTGGGTTCCCTACGGCTCCATGTGGATTCATGACAAGCTAGCTGGATTATTCGATTATATGTTCACATTCATAATGGGCGACGTATATAACTCTCTTACAAGAGCAGGGTTTAATGTTAGTAGGCATGTTGATAGCCACGAGATGCCTAACATGCAAACATATTTTATCCATGACGCCGAACCATCCGTGGTCGCAGGAATAGCTGGCTTTAGCTTTAGAACCTCAAGAAGCATGCGCTTGCAATGGGGAACCCCCTTTGACACAATAGATAAAGTTAATTTCAAGAATATTGTACCACAAGCAGCGTTCGCATCATCCTGCATATACATGACATCTAACGTGGAAAGTCTCGGTTTAAAGTGGGGAATCGATAATGTTAAGCCCGTTAGAAGGTATATGAGATCCGGAGGAGGTTATCCGGGTAGAAAGGGCTACGCTGGAATATACGGCGATGTGGTGAGATTTGACCCAGAGACCCGATGGTATACTTCTGAAGACCTTGAGAACTATGACATAATTCTGGACATAGTTATCTCCCCGAGCCGCTATAATCCATTCACCCACACGATCATTAAACTCGACGGTGACTCTAGCCTTAGCTTCAAAGTGGAGGGTATAGGGACAGATTATATTTTTCCAGAAACAGGTTATGGTGCACATTACGTGGGTGCTGGTGAACCCGGTGTTCCAGCGGTAAGAGTATACGCCTATGCTATAAATAGGACAACTGGCGAGATAGAATGGGCCCCAGACATGGGTATATGGGCTTGGCCGCAGAATCTAGGATTTACTACTGATAGAGAGGATGGATGGAAAGATGTAAGGGTTTCTCTATTCAAGTGCGAGACAGCTGTTATAACGGATATAATTGATCCGCTGAAATTCGAAGAACCGTGGGTTAACGTTAATTGGCGCCTTTCAACATTTGACAGGTTCTCTAGAACCAGCGACATGGCTACCAGATATATGCCGACCATTAACCTTGAAGTTACAGACTTCAATACCCACGGATCCTTCCTTCAATGGGGCACATTAACTCCTCAAGAGACTGGAGAACCCTTCGCATTAATTTTCTTGCCAGCTGGTTCCAAGTTTGAGGTTATCCTGAGGTCTGGGGGCGGTATAGTAGGCGCTTTAATAAACGCAAGCAAAGATTACCCTGAAGGTGTGGGCTTCAAGATAGAGCATGACGAAAAATTATACATATCTTTGCCTTTCCAAGTAGCTAACGATTTATTCTGGCTTAATGAAAAGAGGTTCAGTATAGTTGCTAACTACAAATCTTACAGTTTATGGGCCTTAACGGCATATCAGAGAAGCCAGAAATACTATGATCTCATGAGTAAAGCCTATGATGAGAAAGATTACTCATCGGTTTTAGGGCTATCTATACTGGCGTGGAGCTGGAGCATTAAAGCCTATCAAGAACTAGTTAACTTGATAAATGGGTTGACCTACACATTCATTTTCTTCTCTTCTCTACTAATACCTTTTGCTTTCCTAGTTGAAAGATTACTAGTCCAATCCGAGGGTCTAAAAAGACTTATGTGGCTCATCATGTTTTACGCCATATCCTTCATAATCCTAAGCCTCTTCCATCCAGGATTTGAGATAGCTCTAAGCACCCCCCTCGCAGTTATGGCTTTCGTGCAAATTGCGCTGTCTATCATAACTTTATCCCTACTGACAGGTATTACTGGCGGCTATCTTAAGGAGATTAGAACGAAAGTCAGAGGCTTACATTTCGCTGAGATAAGCAGAACCGGTGCAATACTTTTAGCGGCTTCCCTAGGCATACAGCAGATGAGAAGAAGAAAGCTTAGAACCGCTCTAACACTCATAACGGTAAGTATAGTGGCTTTCACCTTAGTTCTGTTAACCTCGGTTACCGGTGGCATGTCTATAAAAAGAGCTGCCACGCTAGAAGGCGCGAGCTACGATGGGGCTTTAATAAACTCAAACTTAGGGATAGAGTATGTTGGCGGTAAAGTTGTCGATATCGCAAAAGCCCTTATTAAAGGCAGTGACTTCACGATAATAAGAAGGGCATGGGTCTATCCACCACCCTTCTCAAATTGGGGCACAAATGTAAGGCAGTTCTGGGTTCTGCGGAGTGGTGAGAAAACCACACAAATATACGCGCTACTTGGTTTAGAGCCTAGCGAGGCATATATCACAAATATTGACAAAATACTTACAGAGAACAGTAGATTCTTTGTTGAGGGAGACTTATACTCCTGTATAGTGAGCAAGAGCGTCAAAAATAAACTTGGGTTAGAGATCGGCTCTAAGGTCTACATATCCGGCATACCGCTTACTGTAGTAGGAGTATTCGACGATGAACTCTTTAGTCTCGTTAAGGATCTTGATGGCACTGTTTTGTCGCCTATAGATTTCACCCGTATTAGAATAGAGCTGGCGGGTTCCCCATTAACGCCCGAAATGATGAAACTGATGTCTCTGAGCTATCGCACAGCCTCAGAGTTTATGCTGATAGTTCCATATAAACTCGCTAGAGAAATATTTGGTGCGCCTGTTTACTCTATTGCCATTAGAGCTCCCAAAGAAAAGTTGATGGCTGTAGTTGAAGAACTGCCCCTAATACAGTATGCATTAACAAGTTTCTTAGGAGACACAAGTGAGGAGACAACGAGCTTATACTCCGCTTCCATTCTCATAGCTTCCAGAGGCTGGGAAAACGTAGCTTTCCCCGTTTTCATCGCTTTCCTAATGATACTAAACCTTATGCTCGGAGCAACTTACGAGCGCATAAAAGAATTAACTACATTAGGCACAATAGGTTTAAGCCCAATACATATAGCTGGTCTCTTAATCGTTGAAGGGCTACTATATGGAGTAATAGGGACAGTTTTAGGCTATATACCTGGCATAATAGGATGCCGCATGCTCCTATCCCTAGGCATGGTGCCTGAAGGGTTTGTACCGGGATTCGCATCAGCATACATATTGATCGTTTCCGGCTTAATCGTCGCAATGCTGCTGGCAGCCACAATATATCCGGCTTCCCAAGCCTCCAAGATGGTTACCCCGAGCATCATAAGGAGATTTAAGTTTTCGGCTGGTAGGGCGCTCGGAGATACTCTGGAGGTTTCGCTACCGTTCTTCGCAACCGAAGAAGACGTATACGCGCTACTAGGATACATGGCTGAGTATCTGGACGCCTGTCGGGTCGAAGGCGTAGGTCCATTTATAACGATGGCTCCATCAAGATTTACATCTGAAATTTCAGGTTTCACTAAGAGATTAATACTTGAGAGCACCGTTAGGCTGCCACCTTACGACGCTAACATAACACAGATCACTAGAATCATAGCTTCCTCTGAGCTAGGGATAAACCGCTATACTACATCCCTCCTGATTAAGCTTCTTTCAGGCTCATCGGATATGTGGAGGAAATCAGTTGGAACTTTTGTTGGAGAGCTGCGTAACCAGCTCCTCCTCTGGAGGACTCTTTCAGGTGAGGAGAAAGCCAAGTATATGAAGATTGGTGAATCCATTAAAAAGAGCTTTGAAGGTGAGGAAAATGAGTCTTGAAGTACCTAAAAGCGGATTAACTAAAAGGGTTATATTAGTTCTGCTTTATGGAGCGCTTTTAATCGCGCCCATAGATATGTTTCTATATCTATATGTCGGCGCATCCTATCTAACTGTTCCGCTCTTCGGCATGATTGCTGCCCCAGCCCTATTCATCACATTAATAACGTTTACAGAAATAGCGCGATACCACGGAAAACCGCTCACAAAACAAGAGATTTTCCTAATATACAATCTTTTAGGCGCGTCTGTAAGCGCCATATATTTTGTGGGCTTCATATATCAAGGCTACTTTAGAATATGCCCAATAGCAAAGGAGATTTATGACCCATTCTCTGGAAAGTCGCTTTACGACCTATTACCCTCTTGGTATTCTCCGCCTGAATCATCATTTATGGCTAGAACCTTTCTAAACCCTGGATGGTTCTCCGTCATAGCTGTTGGATTAGGTTTCTTCGTGTGCTACATGTTGTTTGAGATAGGTCTAGGCCTACTGCTGTCCTACGTATACGTTGAGGTAGAAGAGCTGCCTTTCCCAACAGCCAACGTAGACGCCAATACAATATTAGTGCTGTCTGAAAGAGAACTCGTTAGAACAAGAGTCTTCTCGCTATCAGCGATAATTGGCATAATTTGGTCTATTATAACGTTTGGTACCCCCTCAGTGGTCGGCGGAAGCCTAGGAATAAGGACAGGGCCACTTACATTTGTAGATTTAACCCCATGGATTAACAGGTATATTCAGGGACCTGTTTTCGGCGTAACCTTCGAGATTTTTCCATATACGTTTGGCTGGATATGGCTTGATCCATCACCAGTAATATCAATGTTTATAGCCTCCTACGCGGTTTGGTTTTTCGGAAACATATTTGCCCTTAGAATCCCTCTTGATGTCTTTAAAGATTTTCAGCAAGAGTATAGGCCGGGAATGACGATCGACCTACTCATGTGGAGGAGTTGGCTCTGGATATGGGCTAGCTTTCTACTGGGAGCTGGTTTAGGTGTAGCCTTAGTGGCAATAATTAGGTCTAGAAGATATTTGGTTTCATCTTTCAGAGCCTTAGCGAAAATTAAGGGCAGAAGCGCGGTAGGTTATCCGCCACTATGGATCATCTTATCGGCTTGGATAGGTGGAGGAATAGGTGCAGTAATACTGATCCAAACGATTCTTCCAAACTTCCCAATATGGGCATCCATAGTGTTTACACTACTTCTTCCCTTCATTAACGCCAGCGTTAACGCCAGAGGTAGAGGTGAAGTTGGAATCGGCATCTCACTGCCCTACATGAAAGAATCCATGATATTGGCTTCCGGCTATAAAGGGTTCGATGCCTGGCTCTCCCACATATATTATTGGGGTTGGGGAATGGGCAACAACGCCGCCTCATACGTCTATATAAGCAAGATAGCTAAGATTACGCAAACCAGACCCCTAGATTACTTTAAGGGTTTAATAATAATGCTGCCAATCACGTGGATTGTAAGCTTCGTGGTAACATCGCTATTCTGGAGGATGGCGCCTATACCCTCAGAGATCTTCGGGCTATCAGTTAAACGTTGGCCCCAACAAGTGATAGAGCAAGCATTCGTAATGCTGAACTACGAGAAGATATATAAACTGCCCTTAATAGGAGCAGGGTTTGCAATTTTCTCAGCATTATATGCTGTAAGATCTTTTGTGCCAATTCCCTATTTAGATGTTATGGGCCTGCTAGCGGGGCTTTCAATACCACCATATTACAGCAACGCCATCCTTATAGGATATATTATAGGCAACTATGTTATCCGAAGATACGTTGGGGACGAATGGTGGAAGAACTATAGACTTACTTTTCTCGCAGGTCTCTCAGCAGGCTACGGCATAGTTGCCGTAATAATGGGCTGCATAACCCTTATATCAAGGGCCCTCTGGTATACTCAGACACTATATTGATGCGATCAGCTTTCCATGTATAGGTCTTTTTCCGGGGGTTAAAAGAACCTTCGAAACGGATTTAATTTAAACTTAAACTCTAAAAATATTAGTGTGGTAAGTGGGGTTTTGTACGTTTAGTTAGAAGCCCAGCTTTCATAAAGTATTCCAATGCCTTTTTCCAGTGGCCATCATATCCCAGAATATGGTAGGTGAAATAATTGTCTACGCTAGGATCTATTTTAACCCATGGTTGTACTTCAACGTAATAGTGATGTGAAGCCATGTTTTCAGGCGTATTTTGCCACAGATGTATGAGGAAAGGTTGATCAGCGTCGAAACCCATTATGACAGATATATCCTCAACAGTGTCGTATCCGGCGTTCCACCCCTCACTCTGATAAAAGCACTCGCCATATAGACGCGTGCATAACACTCTCCTCTCCTCGATGCCTTTCTCCGTCGGGAAGTAGTAAATATCCTGCGTATCGGATCGCCTACCGAGTTCGAACAGCGGGTTAACTCCGAGAACATTAATTTCAGGTTTAACATTGAGTCTGTATCTGACCTCTAGGATTGGGCTATCCGCGTGGAGTGTAAAAACCTTTTCAACCATGTTTCCTCTAACATTGGCTTTAGCCTTAACCCTCGCCCTCACCGGCCCCTCTTCCTCAACGTGGCATTCAAAAGCAACATGCCCATCAAAGGTTGGATAACTCAAGAATTCTTCAAGTCCTCCATAAGGCCAGAAGTCCGCTTTCCTGTTAGGTCTTCTCCAATCATCCGGCTTCTTAGGCCATATCACAAAGAATATGTTTTCATTCCTATTTTTTATAATGTATTCTATTACTCTGCCACCTATTGGAAGAATCGTCACTTTAACGTAATCGTTCTCCATAACTATTTCATTCAATCCATCTTTATCATAATCCACTTTTCTAACTTTAACCTGCCCCTCCTTATGATTAAAGACTACTATCTTCATCGTCTTTTCGAAACCTAAAGCCGAGAACTTAACAGTGTATTCACCCGGCTCATTAAGTGAAAGTCTAGTCTCAAACTGTTTTTGAGTCCATTTTGATACGCTAACCTCAAAATCTTTTTTCTCCAGCAGATTATCTTTGCTTAAGACCTCTATCCTGACGTTGAATGATTGATTTGAAGTATAATTGTAAACTGAGAATGGCACATTAATGTCTCCAGCACGCTCATATAGAATCGGGTATGTTGAAATTACCGCTGGCACATACTTATGCGCAAGAGCATACACCTGCCCATTAAGCCAAGCAAACGAAACTAAAGCAACGTTCTCCCTAGAAACCGACTCTTCAGCGAATTCTACCGGGATATCCCTTTCAATTTTTTCCTTAGGTTTAAGTGAGACTTCAATCTCTTGGGCGCTAGGCTTAATAGTGTGTGAGGCGCTGACGCTGATTCTCCCAGTAAGCGTTTTATTAGAAAGGTTAAATAAACGTATCTTAAGATAATCCCCCTCAAAAGATGCCTCAAGGTCAACATCCTCGCAGAAAACTGTCTCTAAATATTCTTTTTCAACTATCAGAACCTTCAGCGCCTTCGAGAGAATTGAGGGGCCAATTATCTTCCCTCCTGGAAAGATTGCTACCGCCCTTCTATCCAATATTGCCCTAAAAAGAGTCTCCTCGCTTATTTCCTCATCTTTCCGCATGAAAAGTACCATGCTCGGCGGATAGTCCCTCATGTCTCCCCCATACGTAATTATAAAAGGCTTATCTGTTTTATTCACTAAATCATCCTCATATCTCGTGATTAAATAGCCGTCAAAATCATCCTCTTTAATCGTGTAATCTACAGCGTGATGCCTAACAAAGATTAAGCCCTTTTTCTCCTTCACATATCTAATGCAGCATTCTAGAGGCGAGTCCTGAGGGTTAGGATACGTCGGCATTTTATACATGATCGCTTTTCCATCGCTTGACAGCTGACCCGCCACCAACAGAATTGGAAGCTTCAGATCTTCCATGAACCCTTTTATAACATTTAATGCTAGGGCATCATGATAACCGCAGAAAATAACCCATCTACATCTCTCTCTCAAAGCTTTCGACGCCACGTCTAACGGATGTTCAACCCTGGTTGAAATAGCATAATATGATGATGGATAGCCTGGCCAACCCTTACACAAATAATGTTCGGCAAGAATCTCCAGAACTTTCTTTAAAAGATCTAAAAATTCTAACGCTTTTTCTCTCCTTCGAGACAGTATTATAAATAGTTTCTGATCGTGAAAGGCTTTTATCTCGCTTGGCAAAGCATCTCTTGGTATGGCTTCTTCATAGAGTTTCAGGGTTTCCGGGCTTTCATCTAAGAGTATGATGAAAGGTTCGCCTCGCTGCCTATAGATTTTTAAGTCATCTATGCTTGGAAACTTTAATTCTCCAGAGTGACCAGTTTCTAAAAGCTTTCTTACGAACCCCTTCTCAATCCAAAGACCATCGACGCCTAGATCTTCCTCTAATTGTAGGCGTATATTCTTTAGCTCTTCATCTAAGTCCGGCAGCGACTCGCCAATTATCCCGAGAGCTCTAGCCCAAATCCAATTTAACCTGATCCAATCTCCACGATAGTAGCCGTCGAATCTCTCTTTGCTCAAGTGAAGATTTTCATTCATCCATAAATCCCCTTTCTTAACATCTCTTTTAATGAAAAGCGGAGTCATGTTAAACCTTTTTAGATAGCCACATTATTGCCTGCAACCAGAACTTTGGATAATATTCCCATCTCACAAAGTTTATGCCCCAATGTGGACATGGATCTGACGTGAAAGCCATAACTCTCCCCTTCTTATAGTCCCAGACCGCTATAAAGGGGTCTTCTCCATCACCTATTGTCGCTAAAAGTGTTGCATCCCTCTTAATCTTAGTCTTATTGTATCCTAGAAACGGCGGGCACTCGTCCCAAGGTATGCCAGCCATAACCGGGTGTTGAGGGTTAACAGCTTTAACTCTTACGCCTTCAGGCGCCTCAACTCTATCGTCGCCTGAAAGGATTTCTACTGGTAGAACGTCGGCGATCGCCGTCTTCCCCCAGCCGCCGAATCCATGTCTGCCCGAAAACGTGAACCAGCTTCCAGCCATTATCAACGCTCCGCCGGACTCAACATATTCCTTTATAACCTTTACCCTATTAGGCCTAACAATAAATTTCTCGTACTCTGATGGAGTATAAAACTCGGGGTAAAATAGAATAGTTTCGGCTTCAACATCGCTAATCACTATGACATCGTAGCTGAACATTTCTTCAACTGTTCTCGGAAAATTCCGAAAAGCATCCCAAGGGGCCATATGCTTCACGTCGATCTCTGGACTCTTTTTAAGAGCGTCAATCAAAGGTTGAGCCCACACATGTACGCTAAACCCCTTTAAATCCACTATGAACGGCGAGGCAAAAAAGTATGGGCCGGCTAAGGCTCCAGCGTCTCCAACATATAAAACCTTTATCAAAGTCTTCTTCCCTCCTAGTCAATCCCACTTTAATTCTATGAACAATATTTATTGTTTATGGTTTATCACTAGAACGCTTTGCATGGTATTCACACAGAAAAACGTTAAAATGAGGAAAGATCTAAAGAAAAATTTTATATTTTCACCGAAAATATATATTTTCGGTGAAAAAATGGGGGAAGAAAAAGGCTCTAAAGAGAAGGTTCTCGCTGGTCTCACTCCTAGAGCGCTTCTAGCAGTGATTATCTTAACTATAATCTTCACCTTCATTAATGCGCATGGCTATCAAGTAACGGGAACAGCCCTATTCTATA
This sequence comes from Candidatus Bathyarchaeia archaeon, assembly GCA_038882715.1. Classification (NCBI taxonomy): domain Archaea; kingdom Thermoproteati; phylum Candidatus Bathyarchaeota; class Bathyarchaeia (SeqCode); species Bathyarchaeia archaeon. The sequence goes on along the minus strand of JAVZNR010000006.1, from coordinate 94,590 downwards.
ATCGTTGGCCATACGAGTGGCAAAACGGCGTGCCAATAATATCGATGGGGCTAGTCTTCCTTCTCATAGTCATAATGGATGTTCTTAAAGTTAAAGCCAGATTCACAACCGCGGAGCTCGCAGCAGTCGCCCTCGCTGGCCTCATATTATCCGCCCCCATAACGACAGTTAACTTCAGCTATATACTTTTAACTCAAGCAGGCATGTCGGCGCCGGGCAACGAATGGGCCTACGAATATGTACGCAAATCTCCTTGGCATGTTCCAAAAGAAGCTGCTGACATCTTAAGAGCGGGCCCATCCACTGCACCGTGGGATTTAATGATGACGCCGCTAATGACGTGGACTGTAACATGGCTTCTCTGGGCTTTCCTAGCCTTCTTCATGGCATGCTTAATGAGAAGAAGGATCGCCGACATTGAGAAGATGCCTTTCCCATATGCACAGCCAGTAATCCAGCTAATAGAGTATTCTAAGCCTGAGCCGGGCTTCACTTCATCAAAGATTGCGACATCAGCATTCATAGGATATAGACGCTTCTGGCTGGGCGTCGTATTAGGTTTTCTGGCATACATCTTCTTCCTGCCGAGATACTGGTGGCCTTGGTTCCCAGCCCCGCAAACAAAGGAGTACGGATGGTATACGATGTGGATGCTAAATCTTTACGGCAACACCCCGATAAAGACGGTTCTTCCTACGGCTCACAGCTGCTTCTGGATAGATCCATTGGTTATAGCGGTTGCACTCTTCATACCGACCGACATATTATTCACTGCTGGATGGGGCTGGTTCTTCCTCTCATGGATATGTTCAGAAATAACTTGGAGACTAGGATTAACCCCTGCGCCACCGGTTGGCGGATATGAAGACCAGTATTCAGCCGGATGGTATATTGTTGAAAATTACAGGCTATATTGGCTATTTGAATCCGGAGGCTTGATCGCCATAGGCCTGTTCACTCTAATATTTGCGGGCAAGTATTTGATCGGCACATTGAAGGCTATAGGTAAACCTATGCCGGATGAAGCTGAAAGGGAGCCGCTTTCCTATAGGTTGTCATGGATAGGCTTCATAGTTACCTTCATAGTCTACATAGGTTGGCTCACATATATCGGCATACCCGCCGGGGTAGCATTCCTAATATTAGTCTACATGTTCTTCTTCTTCATGACGATGATTAGGCTGAAGGCTGAAAGCGGCTTCATACATTACTGGCATGGATGGCCGGCCAACGAATATGCGCTGGGATATGGACGGCTTCTAGGGTTATGGCCTCCAATAACCCCTGAGAATCAGTTGGGAGCATACATGGCGGCAGGATTCAACAGCTGGACGTTCGGATATATTTCCAGCGCTACGCTTTCGGGGGTTTATCTCGAAGGATTTAAGATTGCTGATGCCTCTGGATTAAGACCAAAGCATGCGGCTGCAACCTTCGTCCTAGTGACGATTATAACAATATTGTTCGCTGGAATATTCACTGTTTGGTCAGCATTCGCCCTCGGCCTAGCGAGACTTCAAGTTAGGCCACCTTGGGCTATCGGTCACGGTGTGTGGCCCGCCAACTACGTTAGAGACGGCGTTACAACTATCGGCTACTGGGATACACCATTCCCAGAAGGCTTAACAGGCCTCCACTACACAATTATAGGAATCTTCATATACGCCATAATCTTCTTCCTGAGAATGAGGCTTCCATGGTTCCCAATAAACCCAATAGGTTTGATAATGTTTAGCGGCAACAACATTAAGGTGGCAACAACCTTCTGGGTGACTTGGTGGGTTAAATGGATAATCCTGAAGGTCGGCGGTACACCATTATTTGAGAAGCTTGTTCCAGTGATAGTTGGCATCGTTGTCGGCTCATTCCTAAGCTTACTATTAGTTGTAGTGACCGGGATGGTATTCTGGATGCCGCTGCCAATCTAGAAACGCTTATATCTCTAAAAACTCTCAAAATCTATTTGAAATAAATAATGCCGCCGGTGCTCTAAATGAACAGGCTGCTGATTAAATTCCCTTTAATAATTTTTTTAGTATTTTTAACATTTTTAGCTTCCATAGTTAATGTTCAAGCACCTAAGGTTTCCCAAGGCTTCATTTTGAAAACTACTGGAGACATTCAAAATTACCTCTCGGTAATATTGGATAATATTGATATAGATGCTATTAAGTCACATGTCGAATATCTTTCTAGCCTTGAAACAAGGATGACGGGCTACCCTGGATGTGAGGCAGCTGCAAACTATATATACAATAAATTTTTAGAGTTCGGGATAGATAAAATTGGGAAAGTCTATAAGGATAGTTATTATCAGCCAGCTCCAATAGATTATGGGGCGAAAATCGAAATATTAAGCCCGGTTTCAAAGTCGCTTAAAATATATCCTTTGCTCCCAAATGTTGTTGCAGCTCCCTCAATTCCAGGTGAGGGCTTGGTTGGAAGGCTCATATATGCTGGTTCATGTAGTCTAAATGAGCTTAATGGAAAGCCGCTTAATGGAAGCATAATTTTAGCTGACTTTAACTCCCTTCAAGACTGGATTATACCATTCATGTTTGGCGCTAAAGCGGTGATCTTCATAGAACCAGGCTTCACGAACAGTTACCAAGCCTCGCTGAAAACGCTGGCAGTTCCAGCCAACATACCGAGATTTTATATTAAAAAGAATGATGCTTTGACTCTTCTAAGCCTTAATCCTAATGAACAAGAGGTAATCGTTAAACTGACTTCAAAAATGGTTTGGGAGAATCGCCTTGCATATAATGTTATAGGGATTATAAATGGAACAGTTAACCCAGAGCAAATAATTCAAGTGTGGGCCCACTATGATTCAACCTCAGTGGTTCCATCAGTAGCTCCGGGAGCCGACGAAGCCACTGGCATAGCGGTCATGCTTGAAATGGCTCGTTTCTTCAGTAAACATCGGCCTGGAAGAACAATAATGTTTGTTGCTCTCTCCGGGCATTGGCAGTGTGTTGCCGGGGCAAGATATCACGTTTGGAAATATTTCTGGGGAGGGGATGCAAAGAAAGTCGGGGCTGAGCAAACCATATTAACCATGGGTCTCGATTTATCCACGGATAGCGAATACTTCGCTTTCTATTTTGGCGCCCTTCCCGCTGGGTATCCATCCCTTTATGGTGTCGACAGACATGATTGGTACGATATAAGAGAAGCACTAAACCCAATCTTCTACTGGGGTAAACCGCTCGAAGAATATAGGCTTAAAGAGTGGAAAGAAAAAGGACTTATTGCGGAAGATATCCGTGATGAAAGTCTCATCTACTACATGGTTAAGAATACTGGTAGAAGCTACCTTGTCTCCGACGGCATGTCCGGTATGGGTTATGGTCAGCAAGGCTCCCCAACAAACCTCTTCGCGGTTCCTATCTCAATCCTATATCTCGACACGGAGCCAGCTGCAATGGCTGGCTCCGTAGCCTTCAGCCTCAGAACCAGCTTATCTTTTAGGAGTTTATGGGGAACACCTTTAGACACAATAGATCGAGTTGACTTTACAAGGCTGAGACCTCAAGCCGAAGTTGCATTCGCATCGGTCTTCCTTTACGCCAATTTAGAGGGGCTAGAAAACGTTATACCCGCTCCCAAACTATATTGGGATCCGGTTCAAGCGAGAGGTTTCTCCGTAGCCCGTATTAACGTTGTAAAATACGATTTTCTCACAGGCAGATATGCGCCTGTTGAAAACGCTGTTGTTCTCGCTCAAATTAGCAGAGGATTTGGACACACATCTTTCTCAGGGGCAGGTCATGTTATTTCTGGGATGACCGACAAAAATGGTTCTCTGACGATTTATGGTTTTAGAGGCGCGCATGGTGGCACAGAATTAAGGTATTGGCTCGAAGCCTATGTGGTTGATCCGGAGACTGGCAATCTTGTTTGCGCTCCGGACGGCGGTAGATATGGAGCCAGAGTTTACGATCCACGAGTATTCCCGGACATGCCGGAAAAGGAGTATACAACAGCCGTCTTCGAATGCGGGCAGATAGCTATTCTAGGGATCATAGATATTCGCGATCAAAGCTCCTCAAGGATAGGTTTCATAATCAATGAGATAGGCTCTCACGCCGAAACGCTGAATTTCGGAAGCACCGGCAGATATGCTGGCGCAGCACCATATAATCCATGGGCCATGGGCGCCGGCGGCACAACCTCGGAAATCGCGAGCCCGGTTCACGTAGTGTATGTGCCTCCTAACCATGATGTCGAGATTCTAGTTTACTCGGGTCAGGATTTAGTGGGGGTTCTAAACAACAGGGGGGAGGGCTTCAATCTTAAGTTGGGAGAGCTCTTAATAATCCCAGCTCCTATGGAGGTAGTTAGAGACCTACATAAACTAAATGAGGAACGGCTAGGCATCGCTAACTCATATTATCTTTTTAGTGGGAATTTGAGGGCTGAAACATTCCATGCTAAAGCGCGAGAGAACCTTATGGAAGCTGAACTAATGCTTTCTCCAGAAGTATTAAATTATGAAAAAGCCTATAGCGACCTGATGTTTGCATGGTCGAACGAGTACATCGCCTACGTGGAGACCAGAAAGCTCTATAATGAGGCCATAATCTCCTTCACCTTCTTCCTGTTCCTCTTGGTGCCGTTCGCCCTGTTCATCGAAAGGCTCTTTGAGCATAGGAAGGGAACAAGAAGAATCATAACGATCGTAGTTGTTGCAGCTGCTTTCCTAGCATTTATGGCCTTTTCCCATCCAGGCATGCGGCTCGCCTCAAACGCCGTTATGGTCATATTTGGAAGCGTTGCCCTAATAATGATAGTCCCCATATTGTTTGTGGTGCTTTCCGAGACAAAATATCATTTGGATGCGATGAAACGTGAGATTTTAGGCGAACACTTCTCAAGAATGAGTAAGACCTCAGCTGCTTTTCTAGCTTTCTCTATGGCGTCCTCAAACCTGAAGAAGAGGCCTATGAGAAGCATCCTCACGCTGATAACATTGATTGTCATAGTTTCCTCGCTTGTAGCGTTCACATCCGCCTACTTTTACAGCGGGATGCGGATTGCGCCGAGCGGTGCGGCACCCTATGATGGTTTACTCCTCTATAAACGTGGCTGGACGGGGATGCCGCTAGAAAGCTTAAGACTACTTAAAGCGACTGTTAGAGAAGGTGGTGTTGTCGTTGCAAGCGGCTTCATGTCCCCGGGATGGGCTGGGCCAACCCAGACCGAAGCGATTCGAGGGGTCGGAAAGACGTATAAAGACGCTGTTTATAGGGCAATATGGGGACTAATGCCCGAAGCAAAAGAAATATTCGATTTTGAAGATGCCCTATTGCCCGGTAGCAGATGGTTTCTGCCTGAAGATATATGGGCGGCCATTATAAGCGATGACATACATGGCGCTGGAGTTGAGATTGGCGATAGAATAATAGTCTTCGGAAACGAGTTTACGGTTATAGGTGTAATAAGCCGTGAAGCTGTCTTCTCATTCCAAGACCTAAACAGCCAGGGCATTACTCCAATAGATTACGTTAAGGAGGCCCAGAAGGCTAAAGGTGGCACCGCGATCAGTGAGGTTCCGGAGAGGCTTGCAGGCCAGTACGTGATTATCCCATTTAAGACCTTCCTATCTATAGGTGGGCCGATAATTAGTGTCTCCGCGAAAATCAGTAATGCATCTCTAGTATCCTATTTAGCGGAAACCCTGCTTGAAATGACTGGTACAGATATATATGCTGGGACGCCTAGCGGCATATTAATCTATAGGAAAGCCGTCGCGTTTGTTTGGGCTGGACTAGCAACAGTCATAATTCCGCTATTTATAGGAGGATTCATAGTTCTCAACACCATGTTGGGTTCCGTTTATGAGAGAACTAAAGAGATCAAAATTTATTCATCTGTAGGGCTTTCTCCCACCCATGTAGCCTTAATCTTTCTGTCTGAATCACTGGTCTTCGCGTTGCTTGCCGCAGTAATAGGCTATATATCAGGCCTCATAATGATACTTCTACTTCAGAAGACGGGCCAAATACCCTTCGGAGTCCTTAATTATGCCTCGTTCTTCGTTATACTTTCCGTTTCAGTGACGACAATAATAGCGTTATCTTCCTCACTATATCCTGCGCTAAAATCCTCGAGAATGGTGACGCCATCGCTTGAACGAAAATACAAGTTAACAAAGCCGAAAGGGGATGAATGGATAATACCCTTACCATTTATTATAGCTGGAGACGAAGAACTAAATGGCTTCTTATCCTACCTATACGAGTTTCTGAGCGCATATAAAGGCGAGAGGATAGGGCTTTTCATGGTCAGCGATATATCGCTAAAGGAGGAAGTTGTTAGGGGGGTTAGAAGCCTATCTTTAATCTCAACCGTTAACTTAAGCCCCTATGAGCATGGAATATCGCAGACAGTTACATTGAGAGCGGTATATGATGCGTCAAGCGCTAAATACACGTTTGTTCTAGAGATCAGAAGGCTTACAGGAATGTATACGCTCTGGATGCAGTCAAACAGACCATTCATAGATAGCATAAGGAAGCAGTTCTTAGTTTGGAGAGGGCTAAAGCCGGAAGAGAAGAAACGTTATATATCGAAAAAAATTTTTGATTAAATTGTTTGGCGCTAACTAAAATCAGGTGATATCGTGATGGATGCCCGAAATACGTTAGCGGAGCTTAAAGAGGGTTTCACATCCCGCTCAATGCTAGCCATCCTTTATGGCGCCATCATAATGCAGCCAGCAGTATTATATCTCCAATTGTACTCTGGAGTTAACATAGCGAGCGCAACACAGTACCTAATAATACTTCTCTTCACGCAGATAGGGGTGCTGCTAGGCTGGCGCCTCAGCAGACAGGAAATAGCAATAATATTTTCAGCTAGCGGGATAGCGTCGGGTCTTGTTTATTTCCTCTGGCCCATACAATACGCTTATCTTAGAACCAGCCCAGTAACGAAAGCTTTCGGTATAGCGGATAAACTACCTTGGTTTGTGGCCCCTCCGGAAAATTCGCCAGCAATTTTTCAAAGATTAATGTTCCATTCGGACTGGTTCCCGATAATGGGGACCTTGGGCATAGGCTTTGCTCTGGGGTTGATTGCGGATATGGCTCTTGGATTAATAGCTACGCAGCTTTTTGTTGAGGTAGAGGAGCTGCCATTTCCCATATCTAATGTTGAGGCGCAATCGATCATAGCCTTAGCGGAACGACGCCCGGATAGGATGAAAACCTTCATCTACTCGATAATGATAGGCTTAGTATACTCTATAATCCTGTATACTATTCCTTTAATCACGGGGTTCGCGCCCATACCGGCGCCTTGGGTCGACCTCAATTATATAATGGAGTCCACTGGCTCGGCTGGCGGGCTTCTCGGCATAGCAACAGACCTCATGTACATTACGATAGGTTTCATCGTGCCCTTCAAGGTTTTGGTTTCAGCGTTTGTTAGCGGCATAATATTTTACACTATAGGTGGAAGAATCCTCTATCAGCATGGAATCTTCAGGAACTACATGCCCGGTATGAGCTTAGGCATGGCGCTTCAATTCTACACATTTGACTTCCTTGTAAGCCCATTAATAGGTTTATCCGTAGCCATCGCCATCATGCCAATAATTCTAAAACCCAAACTATTCATCTCAGCCCTAAGAAGTCTCAGCAGGCTTTCAGATGCCGCTAAGCGCGCTGGCTACATACCCTTATGGATCCTATTGGCCCTATACTTTGTGGGATCGTTTGGGACAATAGCGCTGACCCTTACGCTGCTTCCACATTTAATGCCCTTCATCTGGATTTTAATCCTTCTAGGTCCCGCTTGGTCATTTATAGTGATGCTGGTCACCGCTAGAGCTCTAGGTGAAACCGGTGTTCTTATCACCATTCCATATGTTAGAGAGGGCGTGTTCATAGCCATGCCTTACTCCGGATACGACATTTGGTTCGCGCCATTTTACGTAGCCGGGTACACCTTCACCTTACAGCCGGCTTCCTGGGCTGGTGTGATGAAAACAATGAAGTTGACTGGCACGAGGCCCTCTAGCTTCATAAAAGCCTATCTGTTCGCTATACCGCTGGCTTTGCTGTTAAGCTTCATATACGCTTCATCGCTATGGGTTATGACGGAGATACCTTCCACTTACTATCCTTACACGGCCGTTTTCTGGCCTATTAGCGCAATGTATACAAGTCTCTGGGTAACAAAACGCATAACGATTCTTAACCCAGAATTCATAGCCATCTTCTTCCTGATTGGGGCGGCCATTTATGCGGCTGCTGAAATAGCTCATCTGCCCATCTCACCCCTAGGGGTCTATTTAGGCGCTGCCACAGCTGTCCCTTACACCATCCTCATGTTCATTGGAGCAATAGTGGGAAAATATTTGCTTCCAAGATTTCTAGGAGCCGAATGGTGGCAGCAAAACAGGATGCTTGTTGTCGGCGGGATCCTATGCGGTGAAGCAGTAGCGGTTGCGCTGGGAGCAATAATAAGCCTAATAGGCCGATCCATGTGGATAATGCCCTACTAGAATCCCTACCAACACCAGTATTTTTAAGGAAGAAATATAGAAAAGGAGGGAAGGAGCAACGTTAATATTGGTTTCGGACAATTATATAGTTTCTGAGCGAAGAAGATTGGGGAGTGAGATTGAAATGAGTTTCTGGAGGACAAGGTTATTCATTCAGGTTATTGTAATTATCGGTCTTGGGATAATAGCGTTCTCACCACTAAGCGAATGTTATATAGTTGCCGCCCTTAAATCTAATATATCTTCCCATACTTCGATGAGTGAAAGCGAAGCCTTCATATACTACGGGTATGTTCCACGAGAAACAGATAAGGCTACATCTTTCCTCCATATTGTTGGTAACCATGAGGATACTGTAGTTAGGGTTTACGCTATACCGGAGCTTGAGCCAATAGATGAATTCGCCATCAATAAAATGGAGTATAAATCCATAAGGGTTAATGAAGGCTCAATGTTTAAAATAACTTCCAACCAGCCTATAACGGTTATAATAGCTGGCGGAAAGAATATTATTGGCGGCAACTCCTCAATAACTACTTTCTACACCAGCGTAGAAGGCGGTTTTATTGGGCGTGAATTTATTCTCCCAACGTTCCATGACGAGGGAGGAAGCCGAGTATACACAATATACGCTCTAGAGAAAGCCGAGATATCAATATTCAACTCGACGGGAGAGATGGAGCGAATAGAGTTAAACGTGTATGAGTTCAGAAATGTATGGTTGCCGCGTTTCCAAATCTGCAGAATAGTCTCCACAGGACGCATAATGCTTCAATCATTCTCTGAGATAGCCCCGGTAGGCTGGATGACCATCTGGAAATCTTACGGTGTACCCGCCCTAGAAGGCGGATATTTAGGCAAGCATTTCTTCGCTAGAGGAATACATCCAGGGTGGCAAGCAGGCGGCGTTTTACCTGACATTAAATTCACGTTAACTTCGGCTGAAGATGCAAGATTAAGGGTTTTCAATCTGAAGGGGAAGGCTAGAATCAAGGAGGAGGGAATTAAATCTGGCGAAAACAAGACGCTGTACTTTTTTGAGCAGAACCTACTCTTTCAAAGCGATAAGCCAGTTATCTTAAATGTCTTCTCAAATGGCGGCGGCTTAATCGCCAGCGGCTTAAGAGGAGGGGAAAGCGCGTATATTTACGTTCCTTCAGGGGAAAGTTTCGTTTTCTCGCAAAGCGATGGCACCGTTGTGGAAGTTGACGAAGCCCAGTATCTGCTGAAATCAGACGAATACCTCATGTTGCCCGTCGGGCTTCATAAAATCGGCTCCAATAAACCGGTCATAATTATAATGACTGACTACGGCTCCGGTCCCCCATTATCCTCCTATGGAGCCTGCCTGCCATCCTCTAAGACCCTAGAGATAGATTATCCCGATTTAGAAATTCCGCCAATAGAGAAGGAAACTCCATGGTTAAACTATATTATGATTGGAGTAGCCGCCGTCTTAGTGGCCTCAGTTCTAGTAGTTCTATTGAGAAGACGCGTAAGCAAGGCAGCTAATTAATCTCCTTCCAACCAGTCATCTTAAAGCGGCGATAAAAATTAAGCTTTTAGCAAGTAAGCTTTAAATATGGTTTCCTGAAATGAATTTATTGGGGGCTAAAATATAATGAGCGTTGAAGTGAAAAGCGTTTTAAAAGGAAAAACCTGGGCGATGATAATTATCTTCGCAGTCTTCATGAGCTTCATTGGTGTCTTGTCCGCCCCATTCGCGCCAACCTGGTGCTGGTCTATACTCTTCGGGACAGCGACTGGACCGATTGTTGTCCTCTTCATCACGCTGCTAATATCCAAAATATCTGGAAGGGTTTTTAGCCCGCAGATACTAGCTCTACTTTATGCAACCTCATCGTTATCTCTAGCCTTCTGCTGGAGCATGGTTCCCTACGGAATACTGCATAATGCAGCCACCACGCGGCTAGTTACTAATGAGCCATACACAAGTTCGATTGCTAAGTCTTGGGTTTTCGGTCCAACGGATCCCGCCCTAGTCGTCCCGCTTCAAACCGGCGGCGCAGCGGTTCCATGGGACGCTTGGTCACCCTTCGTAGCCTGGTGGACCTTATACGCGATCTTCTGGCTGATTTTCTGGACTGGTTGGATGGCTTTGCTACAGGAAAGATGGATTGAGGTGGAAAAACTACCGTTTCCATTCGCTATAACTGGAACAATGCAGATAACGTTCGCGTCAACCACGGCTGATAGAAGGCTAAAATTCTTCCTAATAGGTTTCATTATAGGTGCCGTAGTGATAATACCTGTGATCTTGCACGCATTGTTCCCATGGATTCCAGACCTGTGGGGATGGGCTTCTCCACCATATCTTACCTGGTGGTTTGGCGTCATGAACCTTGCAGGCGTACCCGCAACAAGAATTATTCCAGTATGGTCCTTCCTAGCGGTAAACCCAATGATATATGCTCTATTCTACCTATTTCCGCTGAAAATCCTCTTCTCAGTTTGGTTCTTTAATTTGGTTGGCGTCCTCATTCCGAGCCAAATAGCTTGGTATATGGGCTACTATGCAGGGATTCAGGAGACCGGTTGGAGACCAGGATTCCTAGTAAATGAGCCACCATTCAAATGGAACGGGATATGGCTCGGCTCATTCATAGGTCTACTGTTAATGTGGTTTGCCTTGAACACATCATATATGAAGAGTCTCTTCAAGAAGCCTCCTGATGAGGAAAGAAAAGCCATCCCATACAGTATAGGATGGATAATGATTCTGGTTTCCACGATAGCCCTCATCGGCATGCTTTCAGTGGCCGGAGCGAATCCTATAGGCGCGGTACTAATTGTTTTCACGATGTGGCTGCTCTTCCTATCCTCAATAAGGGTGTACGGCTTCTGCGGTACTGCGGGAACAGCGTGGATGGCGCCTTTCGACTGGACACACTACCCATCCTTCGTAAAATACGTTTTCTACCCTGGAATGACGATTGAAGGGGTTACAACCGAGTATACTACAACCATGATGCTCGCCAATAGGTTCACTGGGGAGCTGATGGGCGAAAACAACACTCAGTTCGGCATGGCCTTCGCGATTCCAATGGCCTATAAAGTCGGATATGATACTGGAACCCATCCGAGGGATATAACAAAGGTCATTTTAGTTGCAGGTATAATCTCAGCGGTTATAGGTTTCCCGACAGCCATATGGTTTGACTACACATTTGGCACAGCAAATACCCCAATGCAGATGTATGACGCATGGTGGATCTGGGTTCACGCAGATGTGAATCAGCTGGGAAGCGGGATGCCCGCAGCAGAGCCTGTATGGCCTTACATAATCGTGGGCATAATTCTCACAATGGTGCTTAGCTTCCTAAACTTCCGATACGTTTGGTGGCCCTTAGATCCAGCCGGCGTCGCTCTATCCATAAATGGAGGGGGCTCAGCTTGGCTGTTTCCATCGCTTTTCGCATGGATAGTTAAATCCATAGTTATGAGGATCGGGGGCACAAAGCTCAACGACGAGGTAGTTACACCAATAGCGGTAGGCGTGCTCGTCGGATACTGGGTGCTAATGTTCCTAGGAGCCGTAGCCGGACTAATAAAGTTCTTTGTACCCGCCTAAACCTATCCCACCCTCTATTTTTTAAATTTAACCCCACTTGATATGCAATTTTTTCTTAAATGAAGCCTTAAAAGAAAAAAGCCTTGTAAAAAAGGGTTTTCCTTTTAGAAGAAGCTCTATGAAATCTGCTTTTTCTTTTCCCGAAAGGCTTATAAGAATGAGCCATATCTTAGGTACTAGAAGAAGTAAGTTAAGGTGAAAAAATTTAATGATGAGAAGAAATGTTTTTCTCATCTTATTGTCAATTTCTCTGCTGTTCGCCTTAAATGCTTGGATTGTTTTATGCCAGCAGGAAAAATACACTTATTATGGCTATGTTCCATCTAGAATCTGGTATGCGGAACCAAAACAGCTCGGTCATGGCACACCCGTAGGCGAAGAATTCGTCATAGACCCATATACAGTGGCGAGGTCAGCTCTTCTAAGCATAGTAGCCCATCAGGATAACACTGAGGTAAAAGTATTTCTTCTCCCCGAGATGCGGCTGGTTGAGCATAAAACCATTAATAAGATGGAGAAAATATTTGTTACGCTTCCAAATGGCACGTTCTTTAAAGTTCAAACAAATAAGATGGTGACCGTTGAGCTTCTGGGCGGGAGTATTGGAGGTAGAGACGTTAGTCCAGACATGGATAGGGGCCCCATACCAGCCTCCTTTTACCCGGCCACTGATGGAGGCTATGTAGGTAAAGAGTTTATATTTGTTGCTTCTCAGGGGCTAATGGATATACCATACAGAATACTGGCCCTAGAAGACTCGGAAGTCACGATATACGAGGAGGGGCGGGAAACCTCTAAACTTACCTTGAAAGCAAATCAATACAAAAGTTTAACCCTCAAATCTTTCAAGGCGTATAGGGTTGTTTCAACAGGAAACATTATGGTGCAATCCGGGTGGGGATATATTCCCTCAGTGGAAGGCACTTTCACTGGAAAAGCATTCTACACGAGTAGTACCACCTCATGGGATCCGACTGTCGCGTACGGCTTCCAGATAATAGCCCATGAAAAAGATGCTCGTGTAAAGATCTACGATGTTATGGCTGCGAGAAAAATAGATGAATTTACGGTTCCGGCTGGCAAAAATGTGACTGTGAAGCCGCCTGCGGAGGAAATCTTTATTGAAAGCGATGAGCCGATCTCAGTTATATATGTTCATCATGGGCTGAGGGGAGGCGGAGCTGGTGGGGGCGGATGGGCTTACGGAGCAGGCTTCACCTACGTGGGCGTAGGGCCCGGCGAAACAGTGTATGTTTATGTTCCAGTCTCCACTTCTCAAACATCTTTCATATTTGCTAGCGAAGACGGCACAATAGTTACCGTTAACGGGGCTCCAATAGAGCTTAACGAAGACGACTTTATCGCTCTAACAAACGGACTACATGAAATTAAAACAACGAAAAACATTTTAATACAGATAACGCATTGGCCTAGCTACCCTGAGTTTCAGGCTATCTCAGGTTTTGGCGTAATAATTCCGGCGGTTGAAACAGTAAACTTTAAGGAGACTGTGCAGTTTAAGCCGCCCTATGAGGTTAGTGAAGCCGGCGTTCCATCGCTATATTATATTGTTGTGGCAGTCGTTCTGGTCGTAATAGCGTTTACAGCCACATATTACCTTAAGATTAGAGGAAGACCCGGAGGATCTCCACGTGAAAAAAGCAAATAGTGCTTGCAGCATGCACTTTAAAAAATGTTTTTTTCCTACAATAATCGCCGTTTTCTTAACGTTAGCGCTTTCTCTTTTACCTACTTATGCTACATGCGTAAGATTTCTCGATAGCTCTAGGTCTAACCCGGTGAGCCTAGAGCTTCTAGGCCAAATAAATCTTGAAAACATTTTAACTCACGTAGGGGTTCTCTCCAGATTAGGATCTAGAGTGTCCGGGTATGAAGGCTTCTACAAGGCCGCCGAGTATATAAGGAATTATTGGTCTTCACTGGGCTATGAAACTTTTACAGAACCCTTTAGCGTAACGGTTCCTGTGTCTGAGGGCTCATCGATAATTGTTCAGACGCCTGAGGGCTCGCTGATTGAGATGGAAGCTTATCCTTTATGGCCGAACCATGTTAACCCGTCGCCTTACAAAAGCCCTGAGGAAGGCGATAAATTAATCTACGTTAGTATGGGGGTTCCAGAAGCCTTTAACGGTGTTAATCCCGCGGGAAAATTCGTTCTAATGGATTTTAATAATAGATGGTATTGGAAGAACGCAGCGCTATTCGGAGCAAAAGGTGTAATTTTCTTAGAGCCGGAAGACACTTCCTGTGTTGAAGCATTACAAAAGTCTTTCAGCGTGCCTGTGAATTTCCCAAGACTGTATATTAGGGGGAGAGACTCCTCGCTACTTAGAGATTTGATCTCAAAGCACGGCGAACTCAGAATATGGGTTAACTCAAAGATGGTTTGGGAACAGAGGAACGTAGAAAATATTATAGCTATAGTTGAGGGAACCGACCCAGCCCTTAAAAACGAAGTTGCGATAATAAGCGCATACTACGATTCATGGTCTATTGTCCCGCAGGTTTCACCCGGCGCAACAGACTCTCTTGGGATCGCTTTCCTACTAGAGGTTTCAAGGCTCCTTAAGGAGAACCCGCCTAAAAGAACCGTTTGGCTCGTTGCGTTCGCGGGGCACTACCAGTCTTTAGCGGGGGCCAGAGAATTTGTAGAGGGTCATTTTAATGATCTTGGAAGCAGAATAAAAATGATGATCAGCCTCGATTTAGCCAGCGACAGCGACTTTGTAGCAGTTTACGCTTCAGGCAGCACCTACGGCTACAATTACCCCTCAACGTTTTTGTCTAGATACGATAAATGGATAAAAAGAATCTTCAACGAATGGTTGCCCGCCCTAGAAAACGAATTGAATAGGGAGATTCATTTAATAGACGGCGTCTTATGGTCTTACCCGTCTTGGATAAGGGGTTCTCCCCCATTTGAGCCTTTTCTAAGATGTTTTGAGGCTGAAGTCTTCGTTGAAGCATGTTATGGCGGAGGACTAGGCTTTGTTACAACAAACGCCTTCAGGATCCGTCAGCTGACACCACTAGACACCTTCGACAAAATAAGCTACGAGAATCTTCGTAATCAGGTCACTTTCCTATGGCCGATACTCTATTACTCCATTAACATGGCTATAGATTACTTTCTCGCCCCCTCAAGATTAGCCAGCGACTGGGGTCTGGTCACGGTGACCCTTCAGCTAGCGCAATACAATAAGACAACCGACTGGTTCGATCCATTCTCCCATAAAGACGCTGTCTTCTTCATATCGGTCAGCGGAACCACGAGCCCAGCTGGCACTATAGTTGCAGCTGGCTTTAGGCCGGTGGCGGGTGTAGGAACATTAAGAAGCACTGTTGTTCAAGGAGTTATGGCTGGACTATTCGCTGCGCCCCCAATAGCTAGCCCGGGTCAAGTTGCGCAAGCAGGTCTATTGGGGACTCCTTTAGGCTTCACCTTTATTGTTAAACCTGACTCAGAGGGAAAAGTCGTCTTAAAGGGAATTAAGCCCTATACCGGCATAGATGTTCAAGCCTACATTATTAATCCTGAGACGGGCAAAATATTGTATGCGACGGATACAGGGCCATTTGGCACGGGGAAAGTTAAATACGGTGGTCTCTTCGGACAGGCGTCGGCTCTAGCTGCCCCAGCAATAACACCTACAGCGGCAGGGCTCGGCTACTTGGCTCAGAGCGGTGAAATAGCCAGAGCCTTCAGCGTATATATTACGCATGGGTTTAGATATGTGCCAGTTTTTGAATGCGCTTCCATAGCGATTTTAGGGCTGCTGGATGTTTCAAATATTCAAGATCCCTCAGCGCTCAGCGTCGAAGTATACAACTTCATTTCCCACAGCTGGCATGTGTGGAGAGACACCTTAGCTCCGTGGCCTGAAGCTATGGTTTTCGTTAAACCCGATACATTATCCGAGATCATAGTGAGAAGCCAAAGCGGGATCCTAGCAGTATTAAACAATGCTTCAGAAAATTACCCTGAAGGCAGAGGCTACAGGGCTAGGCATGGAGAGACCGTAATCCTTACGCTTTTCGATGCCTCCAGAGACATGTTTTACTTAGCTCACGGTAGAGCCGGCCTCTTAATGAGTAAGATGTCAGCTAACCCCCGCTTATTCCTGTATCTAGATAAAATGTATGAGTTTAAGAAGCTGGCTGAAGAAGCGTTGAGGAGTGGAAATAGAGGTGAATTCTATTCTTACTCGATTGCTTGCTGGCAATATGCGTTAGAGGCCTATGGCTCATCCTTCGTACTAATATATGATACCGTGAACACAGCCTCCTTCTTCTTCTTTCTATCCGTAATGTTTGTGATCCTTTTAAGCAGGTTGATCACGAGAAGGTGGGTTGGCATAAAAGGAACATTAATAGTATTCGCCCTATTTTTGGTTGTTAATTTGGCGCTTGCTGCGGTTCATCCGGGTTACGTTATATCAACAAATGTGTGGATGGTTATAATAGGGCTTTCCATTATTCTCTTCTCCTTCCTTCTACTATACGTTGTTGTGAACGAGTTTAACTCAACAATCAAGTCTATAAGTGAATCCATACTGGGTCTTCATAGAACGGATATTGAGAGAGGAAGTCTAATCTTCGCTTCTCTATCCATGGGGCTAGAGAACTTGAAAAAGAGACCCCTTAGATCTTCTTTGGCTCTGGCAACAGTAATCATAACTGTCTGTGCAATGACTCTCTTCACCACGATGGGCGTCATGGTCTACATGTATAGCGCGTCGTTAGGGTCACCTCCATACACTGGCATACTGATTAAAAGATCATTTCCAGACGTTATGGAGAGACCAATATCAGAGATCTACTTACTAGGCATTCGCAACATAGTTTCAAAAGGGGTTTATAACGTTCAAGTTAACCCGAGAGCATGGATTTACCCGCCAGGACAAAAAATGCTTATAGCGTGGAACCCTAAGTACTCCACGATAAGGGGGATACTCGCCATAAGCGGCGAGGAAATGGAAAGGCTGTCGGCAGCGCTTTTGCCCGGAGGAATACCCTCTATACCAAACGCTACAACCACCATGCTAGTTGGCAGGGAAGTTGCAAACGCGTTAAGCAAAGATCTTAACGTGGAGATTAAGCCGGGCACGCAAATAAGGCTCTATGGCATACCGTTGACCGTCACCGGTATACTTGACGATGAAATGGGTTACGCTATCTTATCTAAAGACTTAGATCAGAGCGCCGTAACTCCCCCTGACCCTACGGTCGCAGCTCTGGCAAGAACACCTACTTTCCTTAGTTTATCTAACCTAATAATAATTCCATTCGAGTTGGCGAAAGAATACTTTAATGCTCAACCAAACGTGATATCTCTAGTTATCTCTTCGTCGTCTTTAAAGGAGGACGATCTTTGGAAAACATCCCTTGAAATGTCGCTTATCCTACACTTCGATGTCTTCTACGGCTTTGAGAATAACGATTCCTCGAGAAAGGTTGGGGGAAGAGATATCTATTCGCTTGGCGGGGTTGAAAACATGATTGTCCCGCTATTGTTGTCGTCTTTTACGCTGCTATCAGTAATGCTTAGCTCAGTTTATGAAAGGGTGAGGGAGATAGCAACTTTAAGCACAATTGGGCTTTCCCCGCGGCATATTGGAGCGATATTTATCATGGAGAGCGTCGTCCTAGCTTTCATGGGAAGTTTCCTCGGCTACATCATAGGCGCTGGAACCACGTACATAATATGGAATCTGGGCCTATATCCTGAAGGGTTGCTGCCCAACGTATCATCCGGAGTTCTGATAATAGTCATAGGCATAATTATCTTAGCAACAGTTTTATCTTCGATCTACCCGGTTATGAAAGCGTCAAGACTGGCAACCCCATCCCTGCTAAGAAAGTGGAGGATTGAAAGTAGACCTGTCGGAAACCAGTGGAGCGTAAGCTTCCCGTTCAACGCAACTCTAGAAGAAAACATTGGAGTCTTAGCTTTTCTCAGCGAGTTCCTTGAAACATCATCATCTGAGAGAACAGGCTTATTCATGCTTCTAAAACCCATAGAGTTAGTTGACAAAGATGAGAGGAAAATTTTGGTTACAAGGCTTCAGCTATCTCCATTTGACGCGGGCATAATTCAAGACATAGGTATTGTTTCTAGGAAAGTTGCTCCCGACAGATATAGTTTTGAGGTCCACATAGAGAGGGTTTCAGGCGTCGAAGGCTTATGGATCGCCTCAAACAGAGCGCTATTCAATGAGCTGCGTAAGCAGTTCCTTCTCTGGAGGGCGCTTTCACCCGAGAAAAAGAGCGAGTATATTAAGAGAGGATTAAAGAGGTGGGGTGAAATAGGTTTTGAGGGAGAAAGAAGAGATTAAGGGTTTAACTTGGCGTTCTTTAATGGCCCTTCTCTTCATAGTTTTCGTCGTGCAGCCAGCGATAGTGTATAATTGGCTTGTTAATGGGCTGTGGGGTTTACCTCTAACGAGCTGGGCTGTCATCCTAGTGTGGGTTGGATTAACAAGGCTGCTGGGTTCACCGCTCAACCCCAAAGAAATATTCACCATAAGAATCTTCGAATACGTTGGGTTAATGACCATGGGATACTTCTTCGCATATCTCTTGCGTAATCAATATTTCGCGAATTCTGAAATCGCAGAGCTGTTTGGTCGGCAAAGTGAAATACCGCCTTTCTTCTCGCCTCTGGGATCTGACGCTGTTAGATCGATGCTGAATAGAACTTTTCTTGACCCGGCATGGGCGTTACCCATATTCGTCAACGTATGTGTTCCCGTCATATTAGTTGGCGTAACAAACTTTCTACTTGGGCTTCTAGCGTTCAGGCTGTATGTTGAGGAGGAAAAGCTCGAGTTTCCTTTAGCGTCATGGGATGCTATGACGATGAGCGTGCTGGGCAGGCGAGAAGAGAGCGGATTAAGAATTATTGTTTTATCGATAATAGCTGGGATAACCTATGGTTTTATAACTTATGGCCTCACGTCAATACTGGGCGTAACTTTATTTCCAAGAATACTCCTCGACTTCACGAGCATCATAGAGACAGCTTTCCCCGGCAGCTCATTCTCATTTACAACGGATCTCATCCCATATCTCGTCGGCTTCATTCTCCCAGTAAAGGTTACATTATTACAGTTCATCGCCTCCCTTGGACTCTATTTTATCGGCACTCATTTAATCACGATAAATAATTTATGGCCAGATGAGAGCAGATGGGTTCCGGGCCAAGGGATCCTCTGGCTGTATCAGAGATCAACGGTTTACTTCTGGAACAGCTTCACCATAGGATGGGGCGTAGCTGCCGCAACCATACCCTTAATCTTAAGATATAAAACGGTGTTAAGAGTTTTCACCGGGATCGGGAGGACTGTTAGCAAATCCTCCGAAAGATTATTGGGCAGCAAACGCCTGTTGGCACTATACTTATTGATGTCGGGGCTATCCGTCATCATCATAAAGATTCTTGTGCCCGGTTTTCCAGTATGGATCCTCCTCCTCTTCACGATAGGGCTCTCCCTCCTGATAACCCTACTGCAAACACATTCCGCGGGTGTCACAATAGGTTTCAGCGTACCCTACCTGCGGGAGACGCTCATATACTTTAGCGGTTATAAAGGTCTCGACGCATGGTTTATTCCGCCGGAAATGGTTCTATTTGCTGGGGGCTCAGGCGTAGCTCAACAGCTTAAAATGGCTCAGGTTATTGGTATGGATGAAAAAGAATACTTAAGGATCTATCTTATTGTTATAGGTTTAGGGGTTAGTGGTGGAGCATTATGGGCCTCAGTCTTCTGGCATTTGAACCCTATACCCGGCTGGGCCTACCCCTACACAATATCCGGCTGGCCCGTTGAGGCAATGAACTTCTGGCGCTGGCAATCATGGCTGTGGACCGGCTACCTCTTTAGGAGGGACTGGATACTGACGGGCTTTGGGCTTTCAGCAGCGCTATGCGTTATTTCCGACATAGTTTTCCGCTTCCCCTCAGCCCCGGTTGTAATGATGATGGGAATGCTGCAGGCGCCCTATTTAACGCTAGCGCAGTTTGCGGGCTCCTTAACCTCCCTAGCAATAAGGAGGTTTGCGGGTCAACGCTTTTGGGATTCAAACAGAGGCTTCGTGTATGTGGGTATAACTATTGGAGATGGAATAGTCTCAACGATACTTTCAATAATGGCTCTCTTAGGTAGATCTATCTGGCTGAAACCATATTAAACTTGCTGAAACGCATACATAAGCACATAAGAAATGGTTGTCAAAAAACAAAGTATTTAAGCAGGTTAAGTTTTAGACTAAGTTAGGGTGGATTAAATGCCTTATCGAGCAATCGCGATTTTTTGTCTCCTACTGTTAACTGCTTTTTTCTCTCCGCAAATTGTGCAGGTTAATGAAAAGCAGCATGAAGAATATGTCTATTACGGTGTTATACCCAGCAGAATATATTTCGCGGAGCCGAGTCGACCACTCCACGGGGCAATCGATCCCACAGCAGGCTTTGAAATAGATCCTCTATCGGTAGCGAGATCCGCCCTCATAGCGATAATAGCTCTCCAAGACGATACCAATGTGAAAGTTTACACGTTAGATGATGGCGATCTTATCGCTGAGGCTAGACTGAATTTCATGGAAAAATTTTTTGTTAAAGTTGCTAATGGAACCAGGTTTAAAGTAGTGTCGAATAATCCAGTCACAACCATGATTTTAGGCGGCAATGTCGGCGGAAAAGAGTTAAGTCCAGAAATGAGTATGGGGCCTACCCCCAACACCTTTCTAACCTCGATAGATGGCCGTTATGTGGGTAAAGAATTCATATTTATTGCTTCTCAGGGATTGACTGGAACACCATACAGAATACTGGCTCTAGAGGATTCTGAGATCACGGTTACATGCGAAGATGGCGCTGAAGAATCCTTTAGGCTTAAGGCTTATACATATAAGGGCTTATCCTTAAAACCGTTCAAAGCCTACAGGGTTAAGTCAACAGGCCATGTAATTATGCAATGTGGAGGACCCGGCAGCTTTAGCTTTCAGGTGCCCTCGGCTGAAGGAGGCTTTGTAGGAAGATATTTCTTCTCATCCTCCATAACCACGTGGGATACCGTTGAGGAATATGGCTTCAAAATATTGTCTCAAAAAAACGCTAAGGTGTCGATATGGGATGTTGAGTATAGGCGGAAACTGAGCGAGATTGAGGTTAAGGGAGGTGAAGGTGCCACAGTGAAACCTAACGCGAATGAAATAATGATAGAGAGTAGCGAGCCGATAACCGTTATTTTTGCGCATAACGGGAGTCTGGCTAGATCCTATAGCTGGGCTTATGGTGCAGGCGTTACGTTCATGGCAGTTAGAGCTAATGAAGAAGCCTTAATATATTTACCTCAAAACTCCACGGTTGAAGCCTATATCTTCGCGTATGAAGATTCCCTCGTCAATATAAACGATGCCACTATAAATATTAGAGCCGACAGCTTCTTCTGCTTAACAAACCCCGGCGTCAACAAAATCTCGTCAGACAAAACCTTAATTATCCAGATCGTACACTGGCCACTTTTCCCACAATTTCAAGGAATCTCAAGTTTCGGAGCTGTAGTACCCTGTATTCAAACGGTTGGATTAAGCACAAACATTAGCATATCTCCAATTGAGCAGGAAGGCTCCCCGGTGAGCGCAATCTACATATATATTGGCGTTGCAGCAGCAATAATCGTTGCCTCCATCGGTTACATTTTGGCTAAACGTCGCCTATATTCAAAGTGAAAGTAGCCTCTCCCACACTCTTATTTGCCCTCTCATGGAGGCTATGGAAACCGTCCTAGTAACACAATATTTTTATTCCAGGATCTCTAGATTTTCCACGGGGATGCTGTGGTAAATGAATTTACATAAAATAATCGTGATTATCTTATCTTTACTAATCGCTGTTTTCTCATCCACCTTAAGCGTCAGTAATTCTATTAGAGGAAGCAGCTATAATGAGCAGGCTCACTATACCTACTATGGTTTTGTCCCCTCTAGAATATATTGTTTCAACCCGAATCGGCCGGAAGATGAATTAGGGGTTCTCACAAGGAGACCACCAATTAACGAGTCAGAGATCCTCTACGTGCGAAAGCATGGTGATTTACTTGTTACTGGAAACTATGATGGAACCAGATGCTGGCTATACAGGCTTCCTGAGAAACAGCTCATGGAAGAATTCTCGGTAAACAGGTTTGAGCTTAAGGCGATCCCTATACCGAACGGAACATTCTTTAAACTAGTTTCAGATAAATTTGTTACGGTTGTTCTTAAGGGTGGAGCCTTCCTCAACAGAGTTATTGCGGACACCTACAATGCCGACGTTAGCACATATTACCCCAGCGTCAAAGGCAGCTATGTGGGTAAAGAATTCATATTTCCAGCAACATTAGGCGAATTCACCTTTACACCATATAGAATTTTCAGTCTAGAAGACTCCGAGATTAAAATCTACAGGTCTGATGGGTCGCTATTTAAGGAGTTTAATGCTCCCGCAAATACCGTTGTTAAGTTTTCTCCAGCAAATGGAACAGTATACCATGTTAGCTCCACCGGCTACATTATGGTGTCAGCATTCTCCTTTGCCGAATCATGCTTTATTCCCTCGGTTGAGGGAGGCTTCGTAGGTAGAATCTTTTATGGGAGTGGTGAAAAGAGACTTGGCGGCAGAGGTGAATGGGCTTTTCGCAGCTACACTTTCCTTTCAAGTCTTGAGGAATGCAAGATTAGGGTTTTTGATCTCAGCGCGAGAAGATGGGTTAAAGAATTTATAGCCCCATCTAAGTCCGCGATCACGATGCAGACCAACGACCTAGCCGAGATAACCTTCGAGACAGCATGCTACGTGCTCGTTGCAGAGAACCCTGTAACGATCCTCTACTTAAGTAATAGCACGGTTGAAGGCGGCTTATCCATAGCGGGACTGAAAGCGGGTGAAAAAGCCGTCATATATGTTCCGGAGGGCGAATCATTCATATTCGCCGCCGAGGACTGCGTTTTAATAATTGACGGTTTAAGCTTCAGTTTGTCCACCGATGATTTTTTAAGATTGGAGCCTGGAATACATGAGGTTGAATCTACTGGAAAAATAATAATTCAAGTGGTTGACTTAACTGAGCATCGAGGTTTACTAGGTTTTGCTGAGGCGCTGCCAGCAGCTGAAGTTATCGGGCTTACGCCAAGCGATTTTAGGGTGAAACTGCCTGAAGAAGGGATTTCAGGACTTAACTTGAACTACATGATCATAGCTGTTGCAGCGGTTCTCGGCGTCCTCGGCGTCTTAACGCTTTTATTTATTAGGAGGAGAATAAGGTTATAGGGTGAGCATTATGCTTTCAAGAAAAAACAGTGCTTTATATACGCTTCTATGCTTTCTACTGCTATCGTCAATATTACCGAGCCTGTTAGGCTCATATGCTAAGGGCGAGATGAACAACGAGTACATTTATTTTGGCTTTGTTCCATCAAAAATCTATATTTATCGGCCTGAGAAAATAGTTGGTGGAGAGATTCTAGGCAGAGAATTTTATCTTGACGAAAGATCTGTAAGGACGGAGGCGGAGCTAACGATACTGGGAAACCATAATGAGA
Source organism: Candidatus Bathyarchaeia archaeon (assembly GCA_038882715.1). Taxonomy (NCBI): domain Archaea; kingdom Thermoproteati; phylum Candidatus Bathyarchaeota; class Bathyarchaeia (SeqCode); species Bathyarchaeia archaeon. The sequence continues at coordinate 70,879 of JAVZNR010000006.1, read as the reverse complement.
CAAACGTGAAGATTTTTCTTTTCCCCGGCCCATTTTTAAAGGAAGATTTTTGGGTGAATAGGTTGGAGAAGCGGGTCTTTAAGATCCAGAATGGCTCCTTCTTTAAGATAGTCTCCTCAAAACCGGTAACAGTGGTGTTGGCTGGCGGAGAAGGTGTTGAGGTGGGAAACGATGCGGTAAGCACGTTCTGGGCATCTACGGATGGAGGCTTTATCGGTAAAGAATTCATCTTTCAAGCCATTCAGGGGAAAGTAGGATCAAGCTACTACTTATATGCCTTAGAGGACTGCGAGGTAAAACTGCTCAGCGAAAACGGCGTGGAAGCAGCGAAATACAGCCTGAAGGCTGGCGACGTTAAAAATCTTCTTGAGGTTACGCAGTTTAAGACTTATAGAATCGCCTCGACCGGCATGGTTATGCTCCAATCTTTCTCAGGGTCTAGATCGGTCTTCTTCCCCTCGCTTGAGGGAGGTTTTGTCGGAAAAACCTTTGTGGGGCGCGCCGAAGCCAAGCCCGGAGAGGTTTGGCAGGAATGGCAGTTTCTAGTGGTGAACCCCTTAAAGGACACTAAAGTTAAGATAATGGATCTAGAGTATAAAAGACCGTATGATGAATTTGAGGTTCCGTCGGGAAACAACTATTCCCTAAAGATTAAACCATCTTTAATATTCATTGAAAGCGATAACCCAATCACGGTGATGCATTTAAGCTACGGGCATCCATTCAAATCCAACTATATAGGGGGTGGACTAGTATGCCTAGTAATCAAAGCTGGTCAAACAGCTCCCCTCTATATTCCCGAAGAGAGCGAAGCCTACCTATTCGTTGCAGAAGAGACCATCGTCGATTTGGATGGAGCAAGGCTAAGGCTTGAGGAAGACGAATTAATACAATTGCAGCCGGGATTCCACCTGCTATCCTCAAACAAAAATTCTCTTTTAATGATGGCTCATAGACCATTGCTTCCACCAAACCAAGGCCTATATTCCTTCGGGATCTGCATTCCTCCAATTCAATCCGCAAACCTAGAGTACAGCGTTAAGCTTAGATTAACCTCATCGCCCGAAATCCCATGGATGTTGATTATAGTAGGGGCTCTAGGCACAAGCATCTTAGCTGCCTTTCTATGGCTCGCTCTCCGTAAAAGGAGAAGATTAAGATTATAGTGTTTATAGTGTGATCTTAGAAACTCGCCAGCCAGCGAGACAAAGAACTGTATGCGGCCGCGCAAAGAGGGTTTAAGTTTTTCCTGCAGATATAAGTTTGGCTTGAATTAGAAAACGTAAATGAAATATAGGAGATTTAAAAATTATAAAGATCGGAAAAATAGAGGGCTGCCGGGGTAGCCTAGCCTGGTTTGGGCGCCAGACTCATAATCCGAATAGAATCAAGATTAAGGGTCAGAACAACCAGAATCGATAGGAGATCTGGAGGTCGCGGGTTCGAATCCCGCCCCCGGCACTATTTACATGCTTTGGAATGAACCCCAGCTTCTCCAATCTCGCCTTCACTATGTTTTCTAGAGATTTTAGGCTGTTGTGTTTAAACCAGATTGGGTTAAGCCTCTTTCGCATAAAAGTTTGGATCTCTGGCGCCTACCAAATTTTTTATATTTGAAGACTTGAAATCCTTATTCTATAGGGTGGTGCTAATATGCATCTGTGGGATTTTGAGAGAAGAGTCTTCGACATAATGGCGTCATCTATAGTAAGAATCGTTCCTGTTCTGAAATGGTCTTCCGGCGATGGCGGAGACATCATGCTGCCCGTGGTTGTTGAGACAGCCCCTAATAGATTATTCACGTTTAGAACAAGAATCATGGTACCGGGTAAGACTCAACGATCATCAACATGGTTTCTAAAGATAGTTCTCCAAGGTAATGCGCTACTAAAGGTTGATGGGAAATCATATGGGGGCATAGATGAGGCGCATACGTATGTGCCTATAGAGCCCGGCGAACATGAGATTGAGCTCAGAATATCGCCTAGGACAATGTTCGGCTTCCATAGATGGTATATGGGCTTTGAAAACGCCTATCTTGTTGAGGTTGAGTGGAACATTATTAGACTGGGGCTTTGGCTCCTAGCATTGTTAAGCTATATGGAGCATCTGTCAAAAGATGATCCTGTGAGGAGGGATATGGAGGCTTTACTCTACGATATTATGTCTGATGTAAGGGTTGTGCCAGCTGTTTGGCAAATCACCCTATTAATATCCATGCTGTATGAGAGGCCCCTCGCCCAATACTTTAATAGGGTGGATCTGAGGAATCCTTATGGAGACTATTTATATCTCTCAGGGGTCTATGGTTTAGGGATTCTAAAGGGATATTTAAGGGAGCCTGACGCAAACTATACATCTATAGGCGACGCTGTATCCATCTCCAGAAGGATTGAAGGTAGACTGCTTGATGGGCTCGAGAAAATTAGTGAGAAGCATGGTAAGAACGGTCTCATATTTATAGCTGGGCACAGCCATATAGATGCTGCTTGGCTCTGGCCTAGAAGTGAAACCATTGAAAAGACCCTGAGAACATTTTCAACAATCGTTAGACTGGCTAAGGAATATCCCAGCTTTACTTTTGTGCAGAGTTCCGCCCAGTACTATGAATGGGTTGAGAAGCTGGATCCGGAGCTGTTTGAGGAGATTAGAAGGCTTATAATGGAGGGCAGATGGGTTATTGTTGGCGGCATGTGGGTTGAGAGCGACGTTCAATTGGTGGATGGAGAGTCTCTGGCTAGGCAGTTTCTCTATGGGCAGAGATACTTCCTGTCGAGGTTTGGAAGGATGCCTAGAATTGGCTGGATACCGGATAGCTTTGGTTTCGCGGGTTCACTGCCACAGATTATGAGAAAGAGCGGTATAGAGGTATTTGTGACGCATAAAGTTGTGTGGAATGATACGAATGAGTTTCCGCTTCACTCGTTTATATGGAGAGGTGTGGATGGCACCGAGATACCTGTACAGATACTGGTGACATCATATAATGAGTCCCTGACGCCGGCCTCAATCAATAGGTACTGGAGCATATATAAAAATAAGGATGTGGCGCCGTTCCTCATCTATAGCTATGGTTACGGAGATGGTGGCGGCGGGCCAACCAGAGAAATGCTGGAGTACGTGGATTTGATAAACGGTATGCCGAGAATCCCGAGAGTTGCACACTTTAATGAAAATGAATATGTGGAGACTTTGAGGAAGCATCTGGAGAAGCTACCTACATGGAGCGGTGAGCTCTATGTTGAGGTGCATAGGGGCACCTATACAACAAACCTGCCCGTTAAGGAGTATATGGCAAGGGCGGAAACGGCTATAAGAGAGTACGAGTCCATAGCCTCTATAGCTGAGATTCTAAAGCTTTCACGCTATAATAGGGAGGAGATCTATGAGCTGTGGAAGCTCATATTATTCAATCAATTCCATGATGTGATACCGGGCTCCTCCATTAAAGAGGTATATGATGATGCTTTAAACGACCTCTTAAAAGTCGTGGAGAGTTCAAGTAAAGCCTTCGCAGGGATCGCGAAGAGCATCGTGTCTAGATCACGGTCTACAAGTAGAGGTGCCGCCATATTCAATGTGCTTCCATGGAGGAGAAGGGGTATTGTTAAAATAGATAGGGGTTTAGGAGCACTTGAGGGATCTGAGTGTCAGGAGGATGCGGATGGCTACTATCTTTACGTGGAGGCACCGTCAACAGGATACAGGTTCTATAAGTATGCGCGGCAGAAGGCATGCGGGGCTTCAGAGGGCGTGAGGGTCTATGAGCAGCAGGATGGCATTGTGATGGAAAATGAGCATCTGTCTCTGAAGATAGACTGGAACGGCAACATATCGTCCTTGAGGCTGAAGAGAGAAGGTCTAGAGATTCTGTCGGCGCCTTCAAATAGGCTTGTGGCTCACCCTGATAGGCCGGGTAGATGGGATGCATGGGACGTGACAGATGAGTTCCTTATACGTGGAGAGGATCTGAAGATTATTGAAAAACCAATAGTTGTTGCGAGCGGTCCCTTAGTTGCACGTGTTGACGTAACTAGAGGCGTTGGCTCGTCAGCTATTAGGCAGAGCATCTATCTTTACAAAGATTCGCCGGTTGTGGAGGTTAAGAATAGGATTATGTGGAGAGAGAAGAGCCTGCTGGTAAAGGTGTGGTTTGAAACATCCTTAAAGTCTAGGAGGGCTATATATGATATCCCGTATGGGGTTATTGAGAGATCTTCGCTTAGAGAGACGTCATGGGATAGGGCGAGGTTTGAGGTTCCTGCTGTTAGATGGGCTGAGCTATATGATGATAGGGCTGGGCTGGCGATAATATCTCCTTCGAGACACGGCTACTCTGCTGTGGAGAACAGGATAGCGCTAAGCCTAATCAGATCCCCCGTTCATCCAAATCCTTGGAGCGATCTAGGCGAATTTGAGACCACCTACTACGTTTATCCCCATGTAGGGGACTATGGTGAAGCCAACGTGTTTAAAGTGGTTCAGGAGAAACTATTCGGGTTAAAAGTGGTCGAAGATGTTGAGTCGGCTGAGCAGGAGGTCAGCTTACTCAGTATTGAGCCTGAAGCCATAGTGTTCGGCGCATTTAAAAAGTCTGAGGATGGGCAGGGATACGTGATACGGCTCTTCAATCCACATAGAGAGACTAAGTGGGTGACAATGAGGTTTACGGTACCTTTGTCTAAAGCTATTGAAACAAATATTATAGAGACTGAAACCTACGGTGAACTAAGAGTTGAAAGCGGCAACACCCTAAGAATAGAGATGAAGCCCCTTGAGATAAAAACCATAAAGATATGTTTGGAGTAAAAATAGCGTCTAATCTCCTCGACTTTCGCTTTGATTCCGCTTAAATATCTTCGGCGAATATGTCGCAGTGCAGGCTTCCAACCGGTAGAATCTTGAAGGGTTCGGCGTAATCTACGCCTATCTTTTTACCCATAAACCTCATGTACATTTTAATTATCTCTAGAAACTTGTCTAAATTATCTCCCGGAAACTGGCTTCTGTGGGCTGAGATCGCTTTAAGCTTAGCATCGATATACTTTGTTACATTCACGTACGTGTTAGGCTTCCTACTCCAGTAGAACGCTACGAAATTTACATTGTGGGGTGTTAATCCCTCCCTTAAATCCTGCGGGTTAATATATGCTAGTCCCGAGAACATTGATGCTTCCGCTGCAAGCATGCCTGTAGCCCTATGATCCGGGTGAATTTCGTATGTGAGCCATGGGTCAACAGTGAATATGATGTCCGGCCTAAACCTTCTCACTATCGTTATGAGTCTACTCCTAGTCTCCAAATCGGCTCTGAGTTCACTATCCCTGTAATCCATCCAAATGAGATGATCTACGCCAAGGATCCTAGCGGCTTCTTCCTGCTCCCCCCTTCTAACCTCAGCCAGCTTTTCGGGATAAAGCGTAGGATCCATTGTACCCATACATCCATCTGTCATAATCACGTAGGTTACTTCAGCCCCCTTCTCCTTCAACCATGCTACAGTTCCGCCAGCAGCTATATCCATGTCATCAGGATGAGACTGTATGCATAAAATCTTCCTAGCGTTCTCTAAGGCATTCTCAACCATCTTACGCCTAGTCTTAACAATAGCGTCATAGGCTTCATCCCACGATAATCGCTCCAGCAACTCAAAAGGCGCAGCCGTCATAAACAACCACCAAAAAATATTTTGGCCATACAGCTATAAGTAACTTACCAGCTGTTTAAGACAAATATTGTTCTTAAGGACAATATATTTGAGGCTTGAGGTGTGAAAATTGAAATACTTAGCAAGAATGGCGCAGGGTGGAAGAATATTTGTTGTAAGGCTTAGACCCGACGCGGATTTATTACCCGCGTTAAGAGATATCGCCCAGAAAGAAGATCTTAAAGCCGGGGTAATATTGTCTGCCGCCGGTCTTCTGAGAAAGGCGCATCTTCGCAACTGCAAGTCTTTTCCCAAGGAGTATCCGATAACGGACGCTAACAGAGCTTTCATCGTATTAGAGAAGCCGCTTGAAATACTGGGGCTTTCCGGCATAATTTACACGGTTAAAGGCGCACAGGAGGTTCATGCACACGCTACGCTATCGTATGTTGAGGATGGAGAAGTGAAAGTTGTAGGCGGCCACCTTCTGGACGGATGCATTGTCTTCGGTTTCGCCGAAATAGTAATTATGGAGCTCGCAAAGATAGATATGGAGAAAAGATTCGACAGCGAGACTAAGACGCTTCAGCTATTCGTGGAAGAATAGTTGACAGTTAACGTCTCCATAAAGGGTCTTTAAGACCTGAATTGTTTTTTCATCCCTCCACCTAACCATGTCTTCATAAGTCTTTTCGTTGAGTATACTGTAGCTCTTCATTCCCCCGATAATTTTCTCCCTCATTTCCTCCGAGAGTTCAGTCCATTTAGCCAGAGTCTTCCACCTAGATTCCATAGCCCCTCCAAGATGAGACAAAAAATACTCTATACCGCCCTTACCGCCACCTAGATAATAGCTGAGGAAAGGGCCAACTATGCTCCATCTAAGCCCAGGGCCAGCTGACACAGCCTTATCTATTTCTTCAGGATCCGCCACACCCTCGTTAACAAGATTTATCGCCTCTCTCCAAAGAGCCGCAGCTAAGCGGTTTCCTATGCTTCCAATAGTTTCTTTCTTCTGTACAACGGTAACCTTTCCCAAAGAAACCATAAATTTTCGCGTCCACTCCACCACTTCTCTACAGGTTGCTTCCCCCGGAATTATCTCTACTAGTGGCATTAAGTGCGGGGGGTTCCACGGATGGGCAACTACGCATCTCTCGGGATTTATGGCTGCTTTCTGAATCTCAGTCATTCTTAACGAGGAGGTGCTGCTTGCAATTATCGCCTCTGGCTTACAGAACTCGCTTATTTCTCTAAACACATGTTTTTTAACTTCGTAGCTTTCAACAACTGATTCTTGAATATAGTCGGCTTCTGCCACGGCGGCGGATAAATCGCTCTTCACCTCGATTCTCTTAAGCACCTCATTAACATCATCCTTAAGGATATCGTGCTTTGCAAGTAAAAGCAAGTTGTTCTTTATCCTCTCTAGAGCGTTCTCCAACTGCGCTCTATTTACGTCATATAAGGTTACGCTGCATCTCTTCCAAGCGAAAAGAGTTGCCCAGCTATGACCTATAAGCCCAACCCCAACACATGCAACCTTTCTCTCGCCCACTACACGTCACTCTACCTAAGTTTTAATCAGCTCTGATAGAGGTTTTTCTAAAATAAAGGCTTTTAACCAGTCCTTACACCTAAACTCCTAGGCATATTGAGAAGCGTGTTGAGAAGCCATAGAAGCGATCGGGAGCAAAAAGAATCGAGAATTATTTCGCTTAGAGATTAAGTTTTAAATCTGAGATTTAAGATAATACTGTTTGGGTCGTGCATTTTGCCTCCATCAAGTAAAAGAACCGGCACTAGAGTCCTAAAGGCTGTATCGTCAAGTCTAAGATTAAACATACTTAAATTGCTGTTTGATAGGGGCCCCCTATCCTACACGGAGATCATGAAGCTTTTAAAGCTGAGCCCAACCAAGGATGCTGGTAGGTTTGCCTATCATCTTAAGGTTCTTTTAAGTATGGATCTCATAGAGCCTGATGTGGAATCGAAAAAATACGTGTTAACCGATATAGGTAAGTCTCTAGTTGATTTCGCAAGCCGGCTTGAGGAGAGAGCCTCTAGGAGAAGGATGCTTGTAAGAACATCACGTTTGGCAATTGAACCTTTCGACAGGAATAAAATCGCTGAGTCATTGGTTAGGGAGGCAGGGGTCCCATCGGATTTAGCCCAAAAAATATCTAGGGAGGCTGAAGAGCGTTTACTTAAGCTCGACACAAAGTACTTGACGGCCCCATTAATTAGGGAGTTTGTGAATGCGCTTCTCATAGAACGCGGCCTAGAGGAATATAGGCATAAGCTGACGCGTCTGGGGCTTCCGGTTTACGATGTGACGCAACTGATAAAGTTTATGAGTTCGCTGTCTGCGAATGTTGAAGCTATACGTTTAGCAGCCGGTAACCGCGTTATTGAAGAATACACGCTTTTAAACACGCTTCCAAGGGATATTGCGGATGCGCATCTCTCAGGCGCATTAAACTTAAACAATCTCGCGTGCTGGGTTCTAAAGATGGATAGCTTCGTGCATGACTTAAGGTTCTTTCTAAAGTATGGCCTAGTGTTTAAGGAGCAGTACTCTGATTACACGCCTATTCAGCCGCCTAAAAGCTTAAGGGCAGCGCTAAATCTTGTGACGAACATTCTGAGGCTTGCATCCGCGGAAGTATCGTATGAGCAGGGCTTAGAGCACTTCAACGTTTTCTTGGCGCCGTTCATTAGAGGCTTATCGAGGGATGAGATTAAAGATGAAATTGCGCTCTTTATCTCCTCAGTTAATTTAACTGTTCCGATAGGGGTGTCAATAGGCATCGAGACGAGTATGCCTGAATTCTTATCCGAATATAAGGCTATAGGTCCGGGGGGAGACGTCCTTGAAGCCTATCGCGATTTCGCTGAGGAGAGCTTAACTTTAGCGTCGCTGATCATTGAGGCCTTAAGCGAAATATGTAAGTCTAAAGTCATGTTTAATCCCAGCCTAATAGTTAAGATCCGTCCTGAAAGCTTGAGCTCCAGTGAGGGGGAAAGCATTCTCTATAATGCTCATTCGCTTGCGACCTACGGTCTCCCATACTTCGCAAACATGTTTTCTGAGGTTGAGGAGAGGGCGTCTTACCTAGCTACTGGGGAAAGGTTTTCAGACGATTGGAGAAGGGATTGGGAGCTCGACACCATTCGGGTTGGATGCGTGGGCAGCGTCACAGTTAATCTTCCAAGAGCCTTCTACGAGTCTAGGGGCAATAGGGAAGTTTTCTTCGGCAACATATACGATTTTCTGGAAAAAGCTATTAGAGCGCTGGAGATAAAGTATTTAACGATAAGGCAACGCGCATATGAGGGTTTACTGCCATTCCTACACTATGGCGGGAGAAGAGACCCGTATTGCAGGCTAAATAATTCGCTTTTTCTGATAAGCGTAGCTGGGTTGAATGAGACCGTTAAGCTGGCAACTGGAAACGCGATTTATGAGGGGGATGGACCGCTAAAATTCGCCGAGGAATTGTCCTCGTACCTCATGAAGACTACCAGCGATTTCTCGAAGAGAAGAGAGATGCGCTGCGCTTTATCCCTAATATTGGATAGCGAGGCTTCAAGGAGGATGGCGGCTTTAGATGTAGAGCATTATGGTTTAGCTGAAGTGAATGTTAGCGGCACTAAAGACAAGCCGTATTACAGCGACTTAAGCAGTCTACTGTATGCCGCCGACATCCCGCTAGAAAAATACCTAAGCATAGAGGAGCGGCTACATCCATTCTTCTCTGGAAGCCACCTCATTAAAATACCGGTGGAGGAGCATACCCCAGAAGAACTATTATCACTGTCAAAGAAAATTGTAGGAAGCTTCAAAATACCGCTGTACGCTTTCGACACAGCAGTCGTATACTGCAGTAACTGCCATAAAACCTTACGCGGAGACCGGTCAAAATGCCCCATATGCGGGTCAACAGGCGCAATAACAAAGTTCATCCGCGAATCCACAAGATATAAAGTAGTTTTTTACTAGCAAAACCCTTATCCGAAAGTTAAGCCAATATATTTTTGGGCTGGTGAGCTGGCGGACGGCTTTCGGGCGCATCTATGCGCCTGAGGAAACTCCGCCCACCACGCAGCCCGCAACGCCGCAAGGCGTGGGGCGAGAGCCCCGGCTCCGGAACAGAAACGGAACGCCCACTAAGCCAGTGACGCTGAGGCGTGCTAAGTCGCCGAGTAGGCTTAGTGGGAGCGGTGAAACGGCCGTCCCGCGGGGTGAAAGGGCAAGTAGGCGCCTATGAAGGCTGCGTGAGGCGCGGGTAGCCCGTTCAGTTGAATGCCGTCTAGAACAGAAGGCGGGTTACGGCCAGCACACCAGCCCCCTAAGGTGGGTAACATTTAAATACAAGATCATTTTTAGTTATCCTGATGGTAAATGTTCTTCGAGGAGATACTTAAGCTAGATGAAGAATGGAAGAATTCTGAGTATGTTAGCGTTCAACGTTGGTTAAGGAGCTTGCAGCGTAAGGGCTCTCTCTCAACGATGAAGGCTTACTTTAAGCTTTTAGCCTGGTTTGTTCAGTTTGTGAATCTTTCTCCGGATGATTTCATTAAGTTGCCTAAGGATGAGATTGTTGAGATGGTTCAGGCTTTCTGTGACAAGTGGAGTGATGAGGGTAAGAAGAGTACAGCTTTGAATGCTATGAAGGCCCTGCGGAGCTTTTTAAAGGCTAACAAGTTTAAGGTTGAGGAGCTTGATCTCGACGCTTCCTACAAAGCCATGAAGAGGCCTGAGTATGTGCCGACTAAAGAGGAAGTGTATAAGATGGCTTCTGTTTGCGACTTGAAGTGGAGGGCGATAATCCTCTGCCTCTTTCAGTCTGGGCTTAGGAATAGTGCTTTGAGGGCTTTGACTTATGGCATGCTGAAGGATCAGATAGAAAGCGGTGTTATCCCCATAAGGGTTCATGTTACAAGTGAGTTGAGGAATGTTCTTCCAGACGCTTGTAAAGAGGATGTTGACTACTGGACTTTCTTTGGTGCTGAGGCTTCAGAGGCCCTTAGACAATACATTAATTGGAGAAAGGAGAAGTATGGTGGAATCCAAGATGATGAGCTCCTCTTCCCATCTGAATCTAGAAGCTTAAGCTTACATGAGAGGCTTAGGGAGCCTATAAGCCAATGGCATTTAACTAGAATCGTGAAGAAGGCTGCGAAAAAAGCTGGAATAAAGGGGTGGAGGAATGTGAGAGCCCACTCTTTAAGGAAAACCTTCAGAGCTGTTCTTGACATGGGATATGTTGATGGGGGGCAGATGGCTGAAGACGACAAGGAATACCTGATGGGACATAGGCTTCCAGGAGCAAAGGCACCATACCATAACGCTAACGTAGAATTGCTAGCTCAAAGATATATGAGGCTCAATTGGGCGCCAGCCGGCCAAATGACGAAGGAAGCGAGGATTGAGATGATAAAGGCTTTCGCGAAAACTCTTGGAATAGAGAATATTGAGGTGAAAATTCAGAAGGTTCGTGAAAAGCAGCCTGAGCTGGATGAAATGGAGGCCTTAGGAAGAATCATTAGGGAAGAGTTGGGAATAAAACCTTTAGAATCAAGGATTGTCAAGCGTAGGAACGAAGATACAGATTGCGATGAAAAGCCATATAGAAGTAAAATAATCGAAGAGAAAGAACTTGTTCAGCATGTAGAGGAAGGCTGGGAAATAGTAAGAGAATTAAGAAATGGAAAGTTTCTGATCAGAAAACAGAATCATTGAGTTGATGTCAAAGATGCTATGAGATCTATACTGGCATACTAGACTAAGTATAAGCCCGAGGATTACTTATGAACACTTTTATATTAATGCTTACTTTAAATAATAGTTTGATATGTCAGATGAAAATGAAGACTTGAATTATCTACTTTACATAACTAGCCTTATTGATGGTAAGCTTAGGGGAATTTGGAAATATGCTGCTAGAATTCTCTTGAGCAGCATTATTCGTAAAGAGCTTATAAATGAGCTTGGTTTTGAAGTTCTCGTAAAGAAGGGTATTGAAGAAGGTTTTTTAATGGCTGAAAATGGTGAGATTAAATTAACACCTAGTGGGAGAGTTCATCTTAATTATATTTTACCTACCTTAAAATTTGCTGATGAAATAAAATATCAAGCCATGCGAATACGTGATTTAATTGAAGATGATAAACGAAAAGAATATATCAAATCTTTAGAGAATGAATTAGCAGATACGTTAGAATATTCCCAGAAAAGAAGAGAAATTGCAATCTCAGAGCGCATACTAGTTAACGGTTATATTGGGGCACTAGAAGGAAGTGTCTGGATATTTTCTATTTCAAGTAGCGAATACGTAACTAAACAAGATTTTAGTGCAAAATATGTGCTCATTAAAAAATTTGTTGAGAAGCTTGTTAATAGTGGATATAATTGCATTTATAACCTTCACTATGATAGAGTCACATTCTTCCTTGATAGAAAGCCAGAGAACGACATAATAAGTTTCATTAAAGAGAACAACTTTAATCTCGTAGATGAAGCAAAGAGGATAAATATCTCTGATTTAGAAGTAAGTGAATTCGAGTATTTGTTAACTAAAATATTATCTGATTATTTTATTTCTAAAAAGTTGATCAAAATAAGAGATCAACCTAAATTTATTGATTTTTCAAGACGGCAAGTTAAAAAAGTGACTATTGGTCAACTGAATTTTCCTCTTACAATTTTCTATGGATTCAATATTAAAGTTAACAAGATCAATAATTCGAAATTCATACTCTGGATAGATCCGACTTACGTACAATTCCTCACCATGGATAAATGGATCGAATCTCTAGGTGTGGAAACACCCGAAGAAATACTTCATCTTATTGGAGATATCTGCGTATTGCCTACAAAACGAAAAGGAAAAATCAGTAAAATCGATTTGAAAGAGCGAATACCAGACGAGATAAGAAATTACTGGAAGAACAAATATAATCTTGATTTAACAACAAAAACAGGTATGGCTGAAATATCGTTCAAACAAGGAAAGCCTTTTTCCTATCCACTTGAGACATTATGTTTTGAGAAAAAGTGGATTGAACATAATATAGGATTTATGATGAAAGAGGCTCCTACGCTTTCTCCGCAAGAAAGATATGAGAAAATAAGAGAATGGTTTATAGCATATTGCATGCCATATGTGGAAACACCATTTTGTAAAATAGAATTTAAAGAAGATATGGCAAGTCTAGATGAAATTAAAGAAATTTTCAAATCATCTTGTAGGTTACTTCCTCCACGTTTGGTCTTTTCGCAGAAGGATATAAGACAACAAAGCACTGATACACGAGCTATTTTCAAGTACGGGGGCTACGCTGGAAATAAAGCAATTTTTATACCTAAAATTATATGTCCATCATTTATCTCTGAAAGAGAATGTGAAGAATTTTTAATAGCATTGAAAAGAACTTATGACAGCATTTTTGGAACTTTAGAGTATGCTTCCGAGGGGGTTCGAATACCTTATAGCTCAACAATTTTGAATGAGAGATATCCAAAAATTGAGGAAAAAATGAAAAGTAAACTTGAACCCATTTCGATCCCTAAACAAGATTCATCAACATCAATTGTTATATTCGTGGAACCAAACTATCAACATCTCATATATTATATCATAAAAAGCATCATAAACAATTCATGGAGAATCCCAGATCAACACATCAAAATTGGGAAATTCGAAAGAATAATGAAGAGAGATTTACCGTTGCTACGAGGATTTGCACTGCATTTGTATGTAAAATCTCTTAAACCACATGAACCCCCATGGATCTTAAGATACCCATCATATAAGGCAGCTAAAACAGTCTACTGTGGAATCGGCTTTTCAATGCAAGTAAAAGATTCAGAAATTAGAAAAGCGGTAGGCGTTCTCGCTATATGCGATGCTCAAGGAAAATTTGTTCACCAAAAGCATCTACCACTCAGCAAAGCTACAGATTATCTTTCGGAAGAGATGTTACAAAAGTTATTCAATTTTGTTCGCGATAAGACTTCTGAAATTCCATTTCAAAGAATGGTTATTTATAAGAAGGGGCATCTTAAACAAAATGAAATAATAGTTCTTAAGGGGTTCATAAATAAAATTAAGGAAACCGAGTATTGGAAAAATAAACAGATAGATTTCATCACGGTCGAAGAAGACATATACAGACTATTTAAAATCAAAAATAATACTATCTTGAATGTTGATTCTGGTTTAGTTATCATTAAGAATGACCAAGAAGCGTTAATTTGTGTTTCAGGTCACCCAGAAATTGGTATCAAACAAGGAACTGCTAAACTAATGCATATAAGGGTTGAGTTGTTAGAATCAAAAGCAGAGATTAAAGAGATAGTAAGGGAATACTATGATAGGACTTTCTTAAATTGGATAGCACCAGTAACTTTAAGCAAGTATCCTCCAGAACTGAATATTTCTCAGAACATAGCTGAGATCACAAGAGAAGTGGAAATTACGCAAGACTTTACCTATTTGGTGGTATAAAGATGAAGGAAGACATAGAAGAAACAATCAAATCTCTTCAGCTAAAAATAGATAGAAGAAAGGCGACTTTAGAACTAGACCAGAGAGTTCAACTTTTTATAAAACTTTTATCTGAGTATATAGAGGCATGGGACATCCTCTTTTATTGGAAGGGAAGACCAAAGCCTTTAGTCATAGTTGACCCCCCTCATTTTGATTTCACGAAACTGAAATCAAAAATTTTAGCAACAGTTTCAGGATCACATTACTTAAGAGAATTTGCATACTCCTTTTTTGAACAGTATGAAGCGCTTGAAACAGACGATCATAAAATAAGGAGAATTAATGAATTTTTAAAAGCAGCTTTAAGCCAGAACTTTTTAGAACCAAAGAATGAATGCATGTTATTTTGTTCTGAATGTGGAAGGACAATTTTGACAAATAGATTTGATGAAAATGATGAATGTAGTTGCGGGTCGCAGTTTGATTTTAAATTCTTCTTAGCATCGATTACTGGAAAACTCATGGAAGGAATAATTAATGGTCATTTGTTAGAGATATATGCATCACATATCATGAGGATGGTGAATGGTGTAAAACTCATCGGGATGGGTATCGGGGAAAGAGAAGAAAAATGTGTGTATACAAGCATAGAGTATGCCGGTATAGGTGTGGGAGATAGAGAAAATGGAGAAATAGATGTTCTTGGTTTAATAAATAACTCCTTAATAGCTATTGAATGTAAATTTAATGAAACCACTTATAATGATGTTAAGGATTTTCTTAACATCTCTGAGAATCTCCTTCTCAAGATAAAAGAAAAATATCCTTCTGTGAAAATGTACAAAATAATTCTTTCTTATGATGGTACAAAGTTAAAACCCACTAACACTTTACGTGTTATATCGTTGAAAGATATCCCTTCGACAACCCACTTGGTAAAGCAAGTTAGCCAAATGCTTCGTTAAACTAACCGTTAGGAAATCTTGACTTTTTAGTATTATACTTTGTTATGAATTACACATTCATTTAAGCCATGAAGACCGCTATAGATGAGTTGAAGAACATTCAAGGTAATACGAAGATAAGACTAGCTAATTATTTCATAAACTTTCCATCTTCCAAATCCCTCAACTTTTACCAATCCCATATCAACCATCTTCTTCATGTAATTTCTGTAGGCTCTGTCAACAACAGGGTTTTTAACCATCTTGCAATATTCTCTGTAAAGTAGGCCTGATGGCATTCTCTTCTTTTTTCCAAGTATTTCGTAAATTATCTTCTGATGCTCATTCAGCTTTGAGAGGAAGAAAGAAGCCTTCAGCCTTCTTGCTTCCTTTGCAGCCTGCTTAACCTCTTCGATCGTAACTTTACTTAAGCCTTTATCCTCAGCCTTCTTTCCCGCCCTTCTCAAGATTTCAAGCCCAACTCTTGCGTCTCCCTCAGCCATGACAGAAATTATTCTAATTAATTCATTGCTTATTGAATTGGGCTTGAAGGAGAACTGAACCCTATCTTTTAAAATATCGTAAAGCTCATCTGGCTTGTATGCTGGAAACTCTATTTCAGTCAGCGCCAAGCTGCTCTTAATCCTCGACGGTAAATTTATTAGAGCATGGTATCTTGTTGAAGCAAGAATTAATCCAAACCTGTTCCTTGAAAGAATGTAGAGAACATCAAAGTCTTCTAGTTGATCAACCTCATCTAAGCATATTATAAGCCTCTTTTTCTTAGCTAGATTCTCAATTTTATCTATGAGTTCGCCTGTCGGCTCTCTCCCATGCACTGGAATCTGAAAGCTAAGCAAAACTTCCTTTAAGACTTCATGCGTGCTCCTATACTTCCAGCAGTTAATGTAGCATGAAATCTCTTTGAAATAGCTTTCAAGAACCCATTTCACCAAAGTTGTTTTACCAGTACCCGGAGGGCCAACGAGAAAAACATTTTCTATTAAACTTCCTCTCAAAATAGGCTTAAGACATCTCTCCAACTCTCTCAGCTGTCCTTCTCTATGCAAAAGCCTGCTTGGAATGAAAGCTTCTGTTAAAGGCATTTCATTGTAGATAATTGAATCGCCACTACAATTCATGATTAATTTTTAATGGAATAAATTCAAGTGATTTTCGTTCCGATAGAAATTCCGCTATAAATTAGCAGGTTTTTCTGCTAACTTCAGCTTTTCCAGAACTCTCTTTCCCTCATCTGTAAGCTTATACTTCGTTATTTTCTTGCTCCTCTTTGAATATTCTATCTCAACTAAGCCCACATGTTTTAATACTCCAAGGTGATAAGCCAAAAGTCCTTTTTCAATCCCAGTTTTTCTCGCAATATCGTTGAAAGATATATCTGGCTCATCAGCTATGGTAAACAGAATGTTAAGTCTGTAATCGTTGTCTAATACGCTATATATTTTGAGCATTCTTCTTAATTCTTCCATCTTAATCAAGTAAAAATAGTTTTAACAGGTAAATAAATCTTTACCTAAACCCTTCCCAAAGCTTTAAGGAACTTGTAACGAAGTGATAAAACCAAGATTATTTTCTCCGGGTCTGGAAAATTATCTTCTTCACCATAAGCGTAAACGTGCCCATGTTTTGCCATGAATGATAGGTAGAGGTCTGTCAAGTAGCTATGAGAACTCCCATAGATTGGATGATACTTATAATGAGTTAATATTCTGAGTTTGGGTGCGATAATCGCTTTATCATAAAACTGAGCAAACTCTGTGGCTGAACCCCATGATTCAACGTTAATGAAAATTAAATCTACGTCAGCCTCTTTAAAAACTGCTTCTTCTATTAGGCTTGGAGCAATATCTGGAGCGAAATCATCTTCAGGTATAAGTGCAATTACTCCGTTTTCCTCTAACTTTTTGGCTATTTCCCTTCTTTTCTCAACTCCTTTTCCACCAGCTCCAAGAAGAACCACAATTATCAGCGTTTCTTTTAGCAGGCCTTCAATTCTCTTCCTTTCTTCATGAATCCACTTCTTAATGTTCTTAGTGATGCCCATTAATCCACAACAGAAGCTTAAAAGGTGATAACTATTTAAGTTTAAGCGATTATTCCATCAATAACAACTGAAGTTTCAGAAAACTTTCATACCTTCATCATAAAATTGAGTCGCTATTAACTATTATTCGGCATAAATTCAAATAATTAATTTTACAATAGAATTCCGACAGGACAATAGCCTTTATAGTCCCTTTAGCTTATCCTTTAACCCTTTTCTCAACGCTTCCTTAATTATCACCCTCCTGCTTTTAGGGTCTTCAAGCATTTCCACGAACAAATCTGTTATAACCTCCATCTTAGAGTCAAGCTCAATTGCAGTCTTTAAGTCTAAGGCTAATCCACATAAAGAGCAAAACTTGCTGCCTGGAGAGTTTTCTCTCCTACATCTTGGGCAGACTATGGGTTTAAACTCTACTTCCCTCTCTTCTTCAACCTTAATCCCATGCATTTTCAGTATCGCTGACTCTATATCTCTTTGGCTTAAATGAACGTAAGTTGAGGCTTCATCACTTCCTTGAACCCACCCCATGTATTCGCAAAGTTGAGCTTCAGTCAAATGCTTAGCCAGCTCAGTAGCTCTTGAGTGGCGAAAATGATGCGGATTAACAGGCTTATTCAAATTTGCTTTTTTAGCAAGTTCCCTTAAAATCTTGCATGCTTCAGCATAAGTTATCATTTCATTTCCATCATTAAACTTCATCTTAATCCAAACAAACGCTTCTTTATCGCTTTTATATGGATGTGAGTCAAGCCATTGAATTAAAGCTGGGACAGAAGTTATCAGCCTAATCTTCCTAGAGCCAGTTTTCCCATGAAGAGTTAGTAGAGCACCATGCTTATCAAACTCTATCTGCTTGATTTTTATCGGCAGGAATTCGCCGATTCTAGCTCCAGACTCATATAAAGCTAAAACAAAGGCTTTATCCCTCAAATTGGTGGAAGCTGAAGCTAGCTTCTCAATATCGCTTGGTGTTAAAAGTTCCTCAGGCAGCGTTTTGTTATTATTTTTAACTGTTACTTTAAACCAATCTGTAAAATTTCTTCCTTCCTGCTCTCCCAACAGCCACTTATAAAACTTCTTTAAAGTTACTTTGTAATCATGCTTAGTCCAAGCCGTATATTTTTCACTTCCTTCTATTTCACCAACAACCTTTATCAACTCTTCTTTTTCAATCTTATCCAAGTCTTTATTGAGAAGCTTTGATATGCTAAGAAGATGGCTGAGATATTTTGCAACCCTCCCTTTTGATATGCCAGAAGCTATCAAAAAGCTAGCGAAATCTTGAAGCATCTTCCTATTTCTCTTGCTCAAGCTTTCTTGCTTGCTTAACCTTAATTCTAATCTTTCCAGCTGCTTTGAGAAATTATGAATTGTGTCAACCACTATTAAAATTAGCTAATCCCCATTTATATAACTATCAGTTAAATGCCCCGTCTGGGTTAATAATCGATAGTTAAGAATTTAGGGAATAGCTTCTTTCCCGTCCCTTTTCGCTTCTTCCAATTCTTTGTAACCTTGCTTAAGCAACTCACAAATTCTGGATATTCTCTGCGCTAAGTTTACATCCAATTCAAACACCTAAAGCCTCAGAATTTTGTAAACTCCTTATCTTAATGAACCTAAACTCAACGCCTCTAATACGCTTCAACCTTTTACCTATCTCCTTTAACTCAATCAATGAATTAACATCGAACAAAGCGTAAACAGAATTATCATGCATCCAAAGGCTAAAGCCATCAGTAAGCTTAGCTAGATACTTCGCAACTTTTTCACTTCTCACATTCTTACATTCAAGCATTACTCTTAACATTAACACCAACGATTTCGTAGATCCTTCCCTTCTTCTCCCCAATCGCTCTGACTAAATTTTTTGAACATAAGCTCTCCATGTAATTTCTGAAAGACCTCTCACTTTTCGGATGTCTTGTACTCTGAATGTAGAAGTCGTATAATCTACTCGCTGGTAAGCTCTTCCGCTCTTCTAAGATTTTCAAAAGGACTTTCTCATCCTGATTTAACTTTATTGGGCAATCATTATTGATTTGAACATCAGATTCTTCTATCGCATTCTTGTTTTCGCTTTCAGCTTTTAGAGCGGAAACTTTTAACGTGTTGATTCCTAAAGCGAGATTACCCTTAATTTTCTCAGCAATTTTCTTAATTACTGCATCTGTATAGCTCCCCTTGGCTAACGCTTTCTCTGCTCTATCTTTAAGAATATCGAAGCTTTGCTCAGTTGTATAAGCTTGAAGTCTTATGATGCTTGGGATGTTTGACCTAACGCTTTCACTTAAGAGAGAAATGTTCTCTTCATTATCTGAAATCAAAATAACACAAAGGTTTAGGCTCATTAGCCTTGCGATTAGATCTTTTTCCTTCAATTTTTCAAAGTTATCGAAGCAAACAGCAAACTTTCTTTCCTTAGCGTATTTCAAGAGTTCTTTGATTAGCTCATAGTTGCTTCTATAAAGAACGAACTCACTTCTTGGAAGAATCTCCTTTAGTATACTGTAAGTAGTTTGGAATATAGAGCAATCCACATATGCAACACTTACTTTCTTGTTAAGATTATGTATTACGTGCTTAACTAAAGTTGTTTTTCCAGAACCGCAGGGTCCACAAATAAAAGTATTTATGAAATTTTTAAGATTATTTGTTAATTCTACCTTTTCCTTTTCTCTATGCAAGATTTTTCTGGTAAGTAGGATCGACTAAGCACTTCTGAGTTGATGAGAATTTGAGAGTTCATGGTTTAAATTTTTCTTGAAGAAGCTAAATGGGTTGCGAGTGTGTAGATTGCCGATAATTCCGATAAGAAAGTCTTAAAAATGATTAAGCCTTTTGCCTATTTAACCCTCTTTCTTCGTTTTAACGCGATGAAGGAAATGGTTCCCATAACTACAATTCCAATTATGGTCACGTAAAGTTGAGTATAGTCTGTCTTCCAGTTTGCTATAACAATCTTTGGACCATTCATTACAATGGTGGCAGAGGGAGAAGTTGCTGTTGAATCCCCGCTCCATCCAGTAAATACTTGTTGGATAAGAAAACCTATGGCCGTTGGTGAGACCGAGAAGGTTGCTTTTGAGTTAGCATCATACCATCCTTCACCTTGAGGGTTACCATATTCAGATTTAACAGTTAAGTAGTATTGAATAGTATAGTTAAAAGTTATTGTGTGAGGAGCATTCATAGTTACGGTTAAAGAGTAAGTTCCAGATTCAGCTCGTGGTATTTTTACAGCTTTCCCATCGAGTATGTAGGAGTCAACCATATATCTTAATTGCTGCGCCACTTCAACCAAGTAACTTACAGTTACTACAATTGTTAAGCCCTTATCATATCATCCTGAACTGATGGTCTTCTCATATGGAGATACGATATTGAGATAATACTGAGTTTTCCAGTTAGCGTTTAGAGCGATAGGAGATTTGATTTCAACTGTAAGAGATGTATTTTCGGATGTTAAATCTCCCGTCCAACGTTCAAAGATAAGCCTTGTCTTATTCCCAAAATCTATTATAGTCGGGCTAATCGAGAGTGTTGCATTTGTTCCTGCTTTATACCAACCACCTCCTGAAGAAGTGCCATAAGGCGATGATATCGAGACCAAATATTCTACTTCATATTTTGCAATAAAAGAGGTTGAAGATGATACAATTACTATTTTTTTCTCAGAGGTTTCTCCATCATTCCATCCTTTAAAGACGTAACGGATTTTGGGCTGGGTCTGAATTATGGTAGGGATCTCGATTAAATGCTTAGACCCATATAACCAGTTAAAATGTAAAGGTAGGTTCTCGGCCTCATACTGTATGCCATCAATAGTAAGTCCATATATCCTGGGCTCAAGATCAAAGGTGACTGTGAATATAGGTTTGCCAATATAGTAGGAAATTACGTTTCCCTGTTCATCGAGGGTAAAGCTGTACATAGTTCCATTATCTACTATTGCTATGATACGTCCATTTTCATCTCTAACAATTGGTACCTCCCTTTTCACGATGTTCCCCTTCGTATCAATAGTATAGAAGGGAGCCATACTGCCACCCATGGAATACACTTCTGCAAAAAATAGGAATTGGTTTAATGGTTCCCTGTAACCTTTATCGAATCGAGCTAATGCCAACTTTAGTGTTAAGACAGTATCAGAGAACCACTGGTTCGCTATTGAAGCAAAGAACTCTTGGGGATATGTTACGAAGAAGCCGCCAGGAAACATGCTTCTTAGGTAGTTCATAGAGTTGTCTCCAGCTCGCTTTATGAGCTCATACTTTCTGTTTCTGAGAAATTCATCGTGAGAGATGTAATAGCTATCTACAACATGGTTTATTTCATGAACCACTACGAGACAAAATACATCTGTATATTTTGGCGGAACATCATTTGGGAATGCATTTTCCTGCATTATGCCTATATCAAGTCCAAAGATGTTAATGCTACCATCCTTACCAGATAATGAAACATAGTCGATTCCAAAGGTAAAGGGTGGAGGCTTGCCGAGGTTATCCACCACGGAGATCGATCGAAGATTATGAAGTTTTCTCGAAATTGAACTAAGGTAATTATATATAAAGTCCAACTGTCTTTGACTTAGATAAGAGTTATCTAAAAGCAACACGGAGAATTCGTTCCAAATGTCTAAGTACCGCCCTGTAAGCCCAATAGTGGAAGCTATCTCCTCTTTCCTATCAGAAGTTAGTGGTAATGCATCAACAAAACTCCGATATATTCGTTCACGAACCCAAGCTATCACGCTTTGAGCATCTTTATTATAGACTACAGATTTCTTGAAATATTGAGGGTTAGAGTTAATTAGATTCTTGTAAAAGCTATATATTTCATTTCGCAGTATACTTGAATTACTTAATTCTATTGTAGCTGTGGCGAGAAACAGATGCGCTTTAATGTACTTATTACGAATAATAACATCATCTTGTAGAAGGGAAGGAAGATCATTCGGATGAGCCCCTGTAACGTTTTCAATAAATGAAAATACTGAAGAGAATGTTTGCAGCTCAATATTAGGATAAAAAGTATGGAATACAGGGTATCCATTATAACTATTTGTAGGATCGTAAACATAGCCATCTATCCACCGAATGCCAAAGATCTCTCCAATTCTATTCATTGGATATTCATCAAGAGTTTTTCCTTGATTGTGAGACTTCCATGACCAGCCTAATCCCATAAGAAGGAGTCCACCACCATTAACGACAAAATTTTCTAAGGCATCGATTTCCAATTTAGAGAAACCGCCCCAAGCATTACCAATTAAAACAATGCTTACATCAGTAAGGACAGATGTAGTAAGTTCTCCGTAGAATCTTGTGACAATATACCCACGTTTCTCTAGTTCCCTTTTGAAGTTATCGAAGTTATCACCACCATACACTTCGCGATGTCCCATCGTGACTAAAACCTTCTTTTTATTCAGCTTGTCTAACCAGTCTATTAAATTGTTGCCAAACTCTCTATTATCAAAGAGGTCTAATGCTTCATTGGTTAAGAAGCCTTCATGTCCTAAGGCTATAATGCGCCCTTGACCCTTAGTAGATGCTATGGCGACAACCGAGGGGATTGGTGTCGTGTCATCGTCTCCTGCAACCATGGGGACTGACTCTACATTTAAAGCTAATAAAGGTCCTGGTATTCCAATTGCAAAGATAGAAGTCACATTAATTGTGGGTAATGAGAAATAGTAACTTATGGGAAAGCCCCAATTTTTAAATGTCGGTACTAAATCGTGTCCTGCAGATACGCTTAGATAATATATGAATATGCTGAGCCTTTCATTGTAAGGAAATTTCTCGTAGTTAATTGAGGAAGAATTTACGATTTTAAAATAGTATTTAAATATATTCCATCCATACCGATCCTTAAGTGTTAAGAAAATACCTGATACTACACTACTCGTCAACTCAGTAAATTTTGTGCCTTGTTCAACATATTTTTTCAATTCGTTTTTGACTATTTGCTCATCAAAGCTATACCATTCCCTTAGTCCAAGAATATCAAAAGCATAGTACTTGCCGATGTCTGCGAACGCTTCGCCGAAGGGACCTTTAAGGAAGTCTGCCCAACCGAATATGACGTGCCCTAATTCATGGTATATAATGCTACTCAGAACTCTGTCGTTTCCTAACACTTCAGGAAGTTGCCACACATCAATATAAATTGGATTCCCAGCTATGCCAGCCGCCCAGATCTTCATATCCCAATCTAAATCTTTAGTAAAGTCTAGAGTGATTCTTTCACCATCAAAAGGTTTGCGACCTGCAACCCATATAAGCCTCTCATAGATAACATCTAACGTCTCCTTTAACGCCGGGATGGATTGGGCGAAAGATGGGTATATAAGCCTGAAATATTTTGTAGTAAGCTCTTGTGTTGTGAAGGGCACATTCCTAACCGAGCCTTTGGCCGCCCAATAAAGGATGTTTTCAAGGAACCCTCGCCTAAAAATAGATCTATGCTGTGCAATTGTGCAAAGTAAAACTTTACCATCGCCAATGTTTCTAGTGAGAATAACAGCTCCCTCTGTTCCATTTGCCATGACATTAAAAGAACTCAGGTCTACTCCACCGATTACATAGGCATCAGCAAACATTATGAACGTGAAATTATCATTTTTGAATATGTTTGGCGACCGGAATAATGCGTCTTCCTCTTTAATCCACTTAAGGTTTTCCTCTTTGTGTGCATCTTGCACAACTAAGTCGAATAAGACAAAGCCTTCTCCAGATGAGAAGTCTATTAGTGACCCCCCTCGTGAATCCATTTAATAAGCTCATCTTTATTGATTTGTATCCAGTCAGTAATATCGAAGGACGGTTGAATACCTTGGCCTCTAATTCCCACATTATAATCGATGAGAATAATGGAGTAGTTTTCTATATTTAAGTTAGTTAAATTGCTTCTATCATATGCATCATATTTAATACCGAGAATCTTCAAGTTAGCATGCATCGATTTTGGGTTTTCATAGATGATAGCAATCGGTACGTTTCGGTTTGCACTACCTTCTGCCGACTGCGATTCATTCAGATTTTGGTAACTGAAATTATCTTTCCAAGCGTAATCCAGCGCTTGAACTAGCATAGAGGTTAAAACCTGAAAGAATACCAGAATGATTAAACCCAAAGCGAGGGCTACTCGATTCAACTCCGCATTCCACTCTAGCTATAAAAGGCTCTTTGGCACTGACGGAATTTCTGCGCACCAGTAAACCCATTCGTTTACCTCTTCTTTTTAAACACATGGAAGAGTTTTGATGACGAAGAACTTTATAAGGATCTTAAATTCATGTTTAAGAGAATCTTTTAAAAATGTTAATGGGTTGAGGTAAGGAGCAGGGTGAAACCCGGAATATGTCTGCTAATGAGCCTTCTCTCCAATTACGGATTACGGAAATTTTATTAATCGATAAACAAAATCTTAACGTCTCAACTTCTTTTTCTAAGTGATTTCATGAAGATAGAGAATGCTTTGAATTGGAGGGATAAGCCCTTTATTCTTTTAGCTTTGAGAGCAAAGTTTAGGGGGGTTAGAGCCAAGTATATCAGACTATCACAGGGATCTTAAAAGAGTTTTCAATCAAGAGTTATGCTACAGTGCTGTAAGGAAAAGGCTGAGTACTCTTGAGGAGAAAGGTTTTCTTAAGAGCGATTTGATTAAAGGAGTTGTTAGCAATAATCTGGTTGATTCTAAGGGCGAAATTAAGCTTAGAAGGTTCACCAAAGTCTTCAAGAAAGTTTATGTTATAAATGATGAGAGCAGAGCCCTGAAGCAATTCATTAAAATTTTGAAGGGTTTATCTAGAGGTTTATTCAAAAAGAATCTTTCCCAAAGATTCTTTTGAAAGAAAGGCCAGAAATTTTGCCTCAACCTCAAAAGTATGAATGGATAAACAGGATGGTTCAAGAAGTAGCTTATGATATTTTTGACAGTCCATGCGGCCCAAACGCTGAATGGATTAAACCTGGTACTAGAGAAGAAAAACATTTGCCAGCAAAGCTAGAAAGAGATGGGATTGGTGTAATATTTCCTTATCATGATTCTAACTTGCTTAAAGATTACATCTCAGACAAAACAAACAGAAGCGTTGCTTTGATTTATTTGGCAACTTTGCCAGCCATAGCTTACGACAAAGAAACCAACAAATATGTTTATGGAATAAACGGGACTAAGCTTTTCGTTCAAGATTTGGACAGAAGGTATAAAGAAGTATTAGAAGTTCACAAAAATCCAATAATAAATCCTTACTTTGGATATGATGAAGTGAGAGGACGCTTTCAAATGTTTCTTCAAGACAGGGCAATACACGGCTTAAGAAATGCTGTTAAGCAATTCAGCGGAAAATGGCCTTTTTGCCAGCCAGGAACAATTGATGAGTTTTTAAACAGGACTTGGGACAAATGGGATTTGATTAGAGTTATATATGCTTATGGAAGGTATTTGCATGCGATTGGAGAATTTCCTGAGCCTGAACTTGAAGGTGAAAGGTATGCTTTCCCGCTCTTGTTTAAAGCTTTTGGAGTGCCTTACACTCATCCTGCTTTTGAGTCTGCTCATTACATAGGAGATAAAGGAAAAACAGCATGGGGTTGGGAAGGTGCAACATCGCTTCCTGACAATATAGTGAATGCTTTAAAAAGTGGTGAATATGGGAATGTTGTAATTGGTTATGGCAACATTTTCTGTTTATTCAGTTGTGTTGATGGCTTGGAAAAAGATTTGGAAGAAGGGGCTCAACATCCCAATGTAGAGCCTTACTTGGCGCATGCGGAAATTTACCAAGTTATAAGGCCAAATATTATGATTCCTGAAACTCAAGCCAAGAAGATTTATCTCTGGAAGAAATGAAAGAAGAAATTGAAAATTAAATCAAAAATAGTATTGTTGCTTAGGTTTTTTTGATTGAGCTCGTTGCTTCCCCATTCTGGGGGATCGCAAAGATATTTTTTATCTGAAGTGATACTTCCAGCATCCACGCAACTTCCTATACCAGTTCCACCATAACCTCTATTACAACATTTACCAGCTGCACAGCCCGCTGAAGTAAAAGTAGAACTGCAAACATAGCAATAACAGTAATAACCAGGTTGACAATCAGCATCACTAATACATGATTGTTTACACCTGTAGTTAGTAGTGTCGCATTTATATGCGGTGCAATCAGCATCAGAGCAACAAAAGTTTGTTGGTACTTGATTATTGGGAGAACTTTCAACCCATTTCCACGAGTTGTCATAAACACATCTGAATGCTTTCCAAAGCTCTCCACTTGAAAAACTTTTCCGCAATTTCCAGAATTGCAAACAAATGCTTTACATGCACATTCCCCTATTCTTGGCTTCCAAAAACAAAGGTACTAATAGCCTCCACCTCTCCTTTTAATGTAGCAATCTATGCCTAACATGCCCCGTCAGCAATATAACCAAAGTGACTCTGAAAAATATCACAACCAGGTTTATCCTTATCCTATTCAATTAAACTTTTAAAACTTTTTTAATGTATTCTAGAATATCTATGTTTTTATGCGGGTTTAAGGATACGGTTTCTCCTCCCTTATGAAGTAGTAGGTAGTTCTCTTTGACGAGCTCTCTTACAAACTTTCTTATCCTCTTTCCGTTGTTTTTGACAGCATGGGAAAGTTTATTGACAAGCGTATCAATGGGGAAGTAGTGGGAACCCCACCTCCCATGCCTTACCAGCCAATCTAAAATCAAAGCTTTAACTTCGTGGTCAGAGTAATCTCTTCTCATATAGGTACACTAATGATACCTTTTGACAGTTAACTATATATGCCTTTACTCACAGGATATAACTTGATAAAAAATGGAGTGTGAATCGCTCTTAATCAAAGCCTTAGGCAACTCACCAAAGCTTAGGATCCTAGACTACCTATTAGACTTTAAGCTAAACGACTTCACCAAGAAGGAAATAGTGGAAGCCCTAGGAATGAGCAAGCTTACATTTTATAAGTACTTTAAAGATTTAGAGGAGCTCGGCCTAGTCGTAGCATCAAGAAAAATTGGACGCGCCACCTTATATAAGGTCAACCTTGAGAACCCAATCATAAAAATGCTCATTGAGTATGAGAGGCAACTCTCCCTACAAATAGCGGAAAAAGAAAAAGCTAAGATGCAAAAGCCAGCTATAGTAGAAACAATAAAATAGATTAGCATAGACTTTAAATTCAAGCGAAAATTATTTAGAAAATCACTCCTAGTGCTTAGAGGAAATCATGGTTGAGCAAAGGGGATTCAAGCATTATTGATATGGGAGAGATCCTCTTGTGCTTAATCCCCACATAAACCATGGGAAAACAGTTCTCTCAACTCGGAAAAGTGGCGTTATCCCTGTAAGAAAGTTGAAAGTGGTAATGAGAGGTAAATGTTATTAGGGTAATGTTTATTTTCATTGTTTTAGGTGAAACTTTTTGGGCGAGGCTGTTCTTGAGAAGATTGAGGAGATCGGTAAGAAGATTGATGAGCTTAAGGGCTTTCTCGAAGACATATTCCTAACAACCGAAGAATACCTGCTACTAAAAGAGATTGACAAAATAGTTAAGGATAAGCGCTTCAGTGAGCTGAAGCCCCTTGACGAAATTTAGGATCCTTCTCCACAGAAGAGCACATGAATATTTGAGCGAACTTAACCCCGAAGACAGGAGGCGCATAATCGATAAACTTAAGCAATTGGAAGACTTCCCAGACATTCAACTCGATATTGTTAAGATCGCTGGCGAAGCAAACACATTCAGACTACGAGTTGGAAAATATAGAGCGCTATTCAAAGTTTATGAGCAAGAGAAAATCATAGTTATCGCCAAAATAGACACCAGAAAAAGAATTTACCAGTAACCGCCATTAGAGAAAGACTCAATTAAAAACTACTGGTTAAAGTAACCCGCCTCTAGAGGTTGGGAACGGCCAGCACACCAGCCCCTAACGCTGTTTCTCTTCTCTAACAAAAATAATATGAAAGCATGTTTTTGGGCTTTCTTAAAAGAAATTCCCTAAGCAATTTTGTCTAGGTCTATTTTTATACCCTTCTCGAGCGCTTCTGTCACGATAATCTTTCTGCCATTATATCTCCTTATTTACTCCGGTGTGTATGGGAACATCTCTATAGTGAAGGAGCCATTCCAGAGCCTGCTAAGCAACTCCATGTTTTCAATGAAGCCCCGCTCCCTAAATTTCTCTGAGATAACTATCATGTCGAGGTCGCTATCCTTTAATGGGACGCCGTAGACCCTTGAGCCGAAAAGATAAACCTCGCTGGCCCCAAGCTCCTCCCTCAGCCTCTTCATGAAAGATATGAGCTCCCTTTTCTGCCTTTTGGACAGTTTAACCGGGGGCTATACTTCCTCCTACTTGGATAGAATTATTGGATGAAAACAAAGTTTATTGCACCCATAATAATGGCGGTCATACTGGCAGCTCTAACAGTAACGCCTACGCTCGCAGCCCCGCTCGGAAAATTCATAGCTATGGATGGTGGGTTGGTTGTTAGGCTTCCGCAGAAGGCCTTTGTGGGCAAAAACTTTAACATAGGCATATACGTGGCTGACAGCTTGGTTGAAACAAATTCGGAAGATGGCTCTGGAGGAGACTACGATCTAGCCGAACTATACATTTCAGTTTCCGGGCCAGGGACCTGCATCATGTGGAATGACTGGTTTGAATTTCTAGGAGAAACGATTGATCCAGGGGATGATCTTATCGTAGCCCCAAATGAAGTCTCAATGGATCCGGATGGAACGCCGGATAGCGGAGATGAATATACGGTTTATATTTATTCGATGGAGTATGATGAGGCTGTCAGCAAGCTCGGCGACATAGCCGGATGGACCGGTAACGTTGTGTGCCTAGTTGACATGGCTGGCGAATACAAATTCACCCTAACCGCAGGCGGCGTCACTATCGGCGAATTCACGATAACCGTTAAATAAGATATAAGACTAGAAGGCATGAGGTTAAGCCGAAATCTCCTCTCTTTTATTTTATTTATTGAGTATATGAGCCTTTTTTTAGGCTTGTCTTTCCAACCTATTTGTCACTTAATGGTTTTATGGGTTTTCTATCCATTGTGAGCCTTTCTCGGTCACTTCCTTCTTCCATATTGGGACTTCATGCTTTAATCTCTCAATTAATTCAACTATGGATTTGAAGGCTTCCTCCCTATGTTTTGAGGCTACTAAAGCGTACACGGTGTCCTCGCCGACACCAACTGACCCAACCTTATGCTCAACTATGGCGTCGATTATCCCATACTTCCTCTTCAAGTCCTCAATTATATTCTCCAGAGCCTTTTTAGCGGCTTCCTCGTAGGCTTCATATTCGAGCCTTAAGACCTTTCCTTCATCCTTGCCCACGCCTCTAACGACCCCAATAAAGACTGTAACAGCACCTATCTCATTAGATGCCCCCTTAACCTCGCTTAAAAGACTGTTTAGTTCATCGAGTTTCTCCGATATCTTGACTTTCATTATCTTCCGCCTCCAACGGGTGGGAGAATAGCCACCTCGTCGCCATCTTTAAGCCTGTAGGTTATTTCAGGGCTCCTGCCGCCGACCAATATAAAGTAGTTTTTAAGCGCGGGGATCCCCTCCCTGTTCACAGCCACCTCGCCCCTAATGGTTACGAAGATCGATTGCCTCCACTCATCGGCGGCGTCGCTGTGTCTGCTAGGTATATGTTTCAGGAGGAGGTCTGCAAGGGTGGCGCCCTCAACCTCATATTCTTCCTCTTTGACGCCCAGCAGCTCACGTAGCCTACCAAAATACTTAACCTTGACCTTAACCATGAAAACCGCCCTCAACATTTTTGACGATCAATTTAACTACCAATAATTGAATGTCGAAAATTAATCTTTCCCCACGCTCTGTGGGGTTGAAGAATTAAACACCATGTATTTTCCTTTTTCTGTTCTTGGCTTGTTTGGCGCGCTCAATGTTTTTTAGGCGCGCCTGCAGCATAGCTATCTTGGTTTTAGATATTTTGCCCGGTTTTCTGAGACGCGCCCTAGCCTTCAGAGCTAGGGTTTTAAATGGCTTGTTTCTCTCCATTGTGCGCCTATTCGCCCTATTATAGTCTTTAGCTGGCGTTGGCGGCTTTTCCCTAATAAACACAACTATTCTTTCCTCCAAATTTACTTCTTTAACCATCCAGCCGACTGTCAGCCAAGCTTCTGAGGGTAGGCGTCCCCTAATATTGTTCCACCAACCCTTCTGCTCGTAGGCTGAATCCGGAAGCCTGTCGCCTATAATCTCCTCTATCTCTGAGAAGGATAGCGTTAACTCACTTAGAAACTTGGCTTTTTTAGCGAGGAACACGCTGAGCTCCATGTATTTGTTTCTGGAGACTTTAGGCGACACGTCTTTAACCGCGCACCTTAAACATATTGTCTTGCCGCCCTCAAAGAGAACACAGTTCCCGCAGTAGGTCATTCCACAGCGATGGCAAACGTAAAGCAGGCTTCTTGGATAGGTTTCCTCACAGAGGGCGCAAACGTTATTGACCTGAAAGATCCTCTTAGCCTTCAAGATCCTCCTTTCCCAGCATTCTTCGTGCTTAACTATTCAGATATAGTGAGGGTTTAATTAATTTTTTAATCTTGCTCAGACAATATTTTTGTTGATGGAGGAATACTTGTGAAGAGTACCCCTATAGGTATAGCCCTAATCAACGATGAGAGGGAGCATGTCTGGAGGGCAAACAGGGATGAATGCATGGAGGTTGTCCATAAATGGGCTGAAATCATTAGGAGGGGCGCTAAAAACATTGATGGGTCGTCGCCGGAAGTCGTCGTCGGCTCAGACACTATAACATCCATTAGGGTTGCTCAGAAGGTTGGAGAGGAGCTTGCCCGAGCGAACTGCAAGCAGATAATATTATGCTTCTACGTCTGGAACTTCCCATATCTCGTGTGGCCATTCATTAACAGCGTTGGCAGAGGTAAACCGATCCTCTGCCTATCAAACAACAGCGGGAAATATCCCGGGAACGTTGGCTTACTCGCTACAGACGGGGCGCTGCGGCAGGCTGGGTTAAGAACCCATAGAATAGTCGGCGATATGAATGATCCGGAGGTTCAGGCTAAGGTTATAGATTGGGTTAGGGCTGCTCAAGCATATACGGCGATCCAGAACGAGGTTTACGGTATGTATGGCGGGCACTCGATGGGTATGGAGACAGGATACTTCCACCTAATCCCAATAATAAAGACTTTCGGCGTAACCGCCTACCAGATAGATCAGCTTCTTCTGGTTGAGAGGATGAAGGAGGTTGACGAGAAGGAAGTCGAGAAGGCTATGAAATGGTTTACTGAGATGCTCGGTGAGAGAATAAAGTATGATGGAAAGATGCTCATACCTGAGACCCTGAAGAAGCAGATACGCCTATATTTAGCCATGAGAGCGATTAATGAGGAGATGGGCTTTGACTTCTGCGGCATAAAGGGGCAGAGGGAGCTGTCGGAGCATGTTTGTATAACAGATGTCGCCGAAATGCTTATGAACGACCCATACGACTGGAATGGACCTAAAGAGCCAACCGTCTGCGCAACAGAAGCCGACTCCCTGGCAGCAGTAACAATGCAACTGCTCAAATACGTTAGCGGCGGGCTTCCAGTCCTATTCATGGACGTCCGCCTATACCATCCGGACAAAGACCTATGGGACTTCTGCAACTCAGGCAACCACGCAAGCTGGTATGCTTCGAGAAGCATGGATCCAAAAGAAAACCTCAAGAAAGTAACCCTCCACCCAGCCCTAGAATTCTACTTTAAGGCTGGCGGCGCATCCGTTGAGTTCGACGCCGCGCCTGGGCCGATAACGTTCGCTAGGCTTGGGTTGTGGGAGGATAGGCTCTATATGGTTATTGTGCAAGGCGAGGCCGTTGAGTTGCCTCCGGAAGAGCGGAGGAGGATAAATGAGCAGACAAACCCAACGTGGCCTCATGTTCACGCTAAACTGCACTGTAGCTTCGATGAGTTTATTGAGGTTTTTCCATGCAACCATATTCTCGGCGTCGCCGGAAACCATGTTAGAGCGCTTAAATATCTCTGCGAAATAGCTGGCATAGAGCCGATTATCCTAGGCCCAGAAGGGCAGAAGTACGCTAAGCCTATTTGGAAACAGGTATCATAGCGCTGCAGCGATAAAACGCGCGGCCTCAACCCCCTTAAAACGCGCTTCCCTTTCTTTCCCTCTCTTTCTTTTTAGTGTTTTTAAGGGTTCTTGATTCTCAGAAGAATGTTTTCCACCTCTTTGGCGAAACTGGTTTTAAGGAGTTTCTCTATGCTTCCAAGGGCTTCCTCAAGGTTTTCGTCGAAGCGTATCTCTCCGAGAAATCTTTCGCCTAAAGTCTCAACCTCACGTTTAATGTACGCTGATTCATTCATCTTCATGTTCTCTATTACGCCAATTATCGGGGCTTTAAGGCTCTTCAATAAAATCAGAAGCTTCCTAACGGTCTCAAAAGCCATTCTTGAAGGCGTTGTAACCACAATGAAGCCTGCCCCCCTAACATACTTTAGCACATCTAGCATCAAGTCGCTTATCCCCGGAGGCATATCGATCAATAAAATGTCAAGGCTGCCCCAACGTGTGATAGCAAGCAGCTCCAGCAGGGCGTTAGAGAGCTCATTTCCCCTTAGAGGCGAAGCCTGATCCCCAAGATAAAATATTAGCGACATGTATTTTACGCCATAAACTTCGGGCGGAACAATGCCCCTATCCTCGATGGGCTTAAAGTTCTTAGCATTTAAAATAACATGGGTTGTCGGACTCGTGAAATCTAAGTCTAATAGACCGGTTTTAAAGCCTCTGCCAGCGAGCAGCAGTGCCATGGTCGAAGCTATTACGCTTTTCCCAACACCACCTTTACCGCTTGAAACAACAATTATCTTTTTTATGCCGCTCATCCGCTCATCTATAATATTTTTCCTAGGGTCAAGCATAAGCTATTTTACACCCCGTATGCCTGCAACCCAAACCCCTCTCCCGCCTGATAAGCTGAAGTCCGGGCTGCCGCATTTAGGGCACCTCACATAAGCGTAGGCTACCTCAGGAATAAAATGTATCGACTCCATGATCTCGTCGGAGGCTTTAATATCCCTGAAAAACCATTTGTGGCCGCATACCCTGCACTTAAATGTTGCCCTAGAAACCCGTATAATGAACTTCGTGTTGGCGAGTTTTCCGGACTTTATCTCCTTTAGAGCGAACTCCAGGATTTCTCTGTCAACCTGCTGGAGTTCTCCGACTTTTAAATGGACTTCGCTAACCTCTTTTAAGCCTTCTTTCTCAGCAAATTGAGTGACTGTTGAGATTATGGCTTCTGCCAGAGCCCATTCATGCATAGGAAAAGTTTAGATGAAGCATAGATTTAAGAATATCTAAGTGCGGCTTGGTGTGGAAGATGAGCGTTGGAAGTGAGTATGTAACCATGCTTTATGGTGCCGGCGGCTCAGTCATGCATGACTTCATCAGAAAATATATAATTAGGTTTTTCGGCGATTTAGAGAGAAGCGGCCTAGAGGTTTCGCTCAGGGATCTAGATGACGCCGCCGTAGTTAACGGCGTAGTTTTGAAGAGCGACTCTCATGTCGTTAAACCAATCTTCTTTCCGGGAGGAGACATAGGCCGTTTAGCGGTTTCAGGGACCGTTAATGATATCGCTGTTATGGGGGCTGAGCCGGTAGCCTTAGCCTGCGGCCTGATTCTCGAAGAAGGTTTGGCGCTCAGAGACTTGGAGCGCATATTGAATAGTATTCGTGAAACCTGCATTGAAGCTGGCGTCGCAATCGTTACGGGGGATACTAAGGTTGTTGAGAAGGGTTCTCTGGGCGGATGCGTAATAAACACTTCTGGCATAGGGTTTGAAACAGAGGTCTTAAGAAAGAACATCAGCGTGGTTAAAAGGTATCGAGCGGACTTTAGGGGCCGGTGGCTGCTGGACTCAAACCTGAAGGCTGGAGATAAAATAATAGTTTCAGGGACGATCGGCGACCATGGAGTAGCAGTCCTCTCGGCTCAGGAGGGCCTAAACTTCAGCGGCGAAGTAAAGTCAGATGTTAAGCCGCTGAACAAGATGATTAGACGCCTGCTCAGCGAGGTCGGCGGGGTTGTCGCCATGAAAGATCCGACCCGCGGTGGGCTAGCCGACGCGTTGAACGAGTTTAGCGAGAAATCTAGGCTTGGCGTGCTCATATATGAGGATAGGATTCCTATAAGGGAGCCGGTTAAGGCTGCGTGTGAGATGCTTGGACTAGACCCCCTTGAGATAGGTAATGAAGGTAAAGTGGTTATTGGCGTAGTTAGGGAGAAGGCTGAGGAAGCTCTTGAGCTTCTTAAGGGGACTGAGGAGGGCAGGGACGCCGCCATAATAGGTGAAGTCACAGACAGCTTCATAGGGGTGGCGATGGAGACGGTTATAGGCGGTAAAAGGATTATTCCGAGGCCTCTTGGAGACCCCGTCCCAAGAATATGCTAGCTAGGATATCATGCTTCGCTCCAAGCTTTCCTTATAGTTTTCGGCCTCAGATCCGTGATGCCCCTTAAGGCTTCTAGAAGTATCATCGTCTTCTCCAGCTTCGGCTCCGGGAGCCTGTTTCCATAATTATCGTAGCCGACGTAAACTATCTCCGGCGAAATATCGTATATCCAGTCTATGAACTCCTCGTCGAAGTCTAGGATCGGCTCAACGACGACAGCCTTCCACCTCCAGTTGAGCTTAACCATAGCCTCATACCTTTCCTTAGGCTTCGGCGCCCTGCTTAACCCATAATCCCTATTGGTCTCCAGCGTTACGCCCAAAACAACGTTCTCGCTGAACCTGTCCTCAAACTCCAAGTATCTCTTAGGGTTCTTTGTTAGAAAGAAGAATTTTGACTTAGGCCTCGATCTAACAACCCTCAGAACCTTCTCAATCCATTCCTCCGGAACCCAGTCACCCCACATATCGCTCATATCTGAAACAAAAATAAATTTTCCACTTGGAATCCTATCTCTAAGCCTCCACTCGGCTAAGGTTGGATTAAAGCCGTGCGTCCTATAGGGTTCAACGCCCATGGAGGCAAGCCTCTTAGCGAACATTCTAGCCCAACAGTAGGAGCACATGTGTAGGCAGCCGGTTATAGGGTTCCATGAGGAGTTTATTTCGCCGAATCTCTTACCGGCAGTCAAGTCTCGCGTTCTCCAGAGAACAAATTGAATATAGCCCCTCTTTAACTTATCGATCCATCCCTATACTTGACGCCTGTTTTTCCAGCATTCTCGGGCTTCATGCGAAGAGGCTGGGGAAAGTATTTATTTGTCTTCTTCCATTTTTGAGAGACTGAGAGCATGTGCTTAGCGATCCCAGCTAGGGTTATTGAGGTTAACGGAGACTTGGCCAAAGCCGATTTTGGCGGAGTAGTTAGAGAAGTTAATATATCTCTCGTAGACGCTAAGGTTGGCGACTACATCCTCGTGCACGCCGGCTACGCCATACAGGTTCTAGACGAGAAGGAAGCCAATGAAACCCTAGAACTGTGGAGGGAGATTCTAGCGTTAGAGGAAGAACAAAGCGAAAGATGATGGCTCATGCGTTGGGAGAAGGGCTTTAGAGACCCTAAACTCGCGAAAAGAATCGTTGAGAAGATCCATGAGGTTGCGCCGAAAAAAGATGTCGTTAAGATATGTCACGTCTGCGGAACCCACGAATGGGTTATATCGCATTACGGCATAAGGAGCATGCTGCCTGAAACAGTTGACGTTATAGCTGGTCCGGGATGCCCGGTCTGCATTGTGCCAGCGGCTGAAGTAGACGAAGCGATTCAAGTTGCGCTTAAAGGCGCTGTGCTGACATGCTTCGGCGACGTTGTCCGTGTTCCGGGATCCAGCATGTCTCCTCTTGAGGCTAAGGTTAAGGGTGCTGATGTCCGCGTAGTCTACAGCGTTATCGACGCTGTGAGGATGGCTGAGAGGGAGCCTAACAGGGAGTTTGTCTTCTTCGCGATAGGCTTTGAAACGACAGCGCCCTCAACCGCGGCCGAAATAGTTAAGGGGTCTCCGAGAAACCTCAGCTTTCTAGTTTCCCATAGGCTTATTCCCCCGGCTATGGAGCTCATGCTCGGCATAGGTGACCTTCAGATAGATGCCTTCATAGCTCCGGGGCACGTCAGCACAATTATAGGTTTGGAGCCATACGAGATTTTTCCCAAGGCTTACCGTATGCCGACAATAGTCGCCGGCTTCGAACCCGTGGATGTTCTACTCGCAATATATATGGCTTTAAAGCAGATTAAAAATCGCACGGCAGCCCTAGAGAACGAGTATAAGAGGGCTGTTAGATGGGAGGGAAACATTAAAGCCAAGGAGCTTATGGGGAGAGTTTTCAAGGTTGTGGGTGGAAACTGGCGTGGAATTGGAAGAATACCCGACTCGACGCTGGCGCTTAAAGAAGAATACTTAAAATACGATGCGCATGAAAGACACAGCGTTAAAATTAGCGGCGGAAGAGACATTAGGCCCGGATGCCAATGCCACCTCGTCATAGTTGGGAAGATTAAGCCTACCGAGTGCCCACTTTTCATGAAGGCTTGCACGCCTCAAAGACCCGTGGGGCCATGCATGGTTGGCGTAGAGGGAACCTGCAAAATATGGGCCGTGACAAGCCAGCACAGTGTTTAAAACGCTTTATAGGCTAGGGTTAAGCGGCTTCTAGAGCATGAAATGTTGATGGGGTTAGGCTCAAAGGTTCGCGGGCTCCTCATCCCTTAAGATCAGCGCCGGGAGCAGCACTATACTTCATCGCCAAAAACATTTTATTGTGGAAGAACTTTTTATCTTTAACTTTAACATTAACTTGAAATTAAGGTTGATTTGAGATGCGTTAAGCCTTTTGGGAAGGTGGTGAACCGTATGGTTATGATACCTTGCCGGCCATTCGGGTTAATTCCAGCAACCCTCACGCCTATGGATAGAGACTTTAACGTGGATTACGAGCAGCTAGAAGACTACATTAAGTGGCTGCTATCATTCGGCATAGGGGGCCTAGCGGTTAACGTCGACACAGGCGAAGGGCCGCAGCTCTTCGAGGAGGAGAAAATCGAGATAATAAGAACGGTTTCCAACGTTGTTAAGGGAAAGGTTCCAATAGTTGCTGGGTTACATGCCAGAAACACTATGGAGGCTGCGGCTTCAGCGAAGAAATATAAGGAGGCTGGAGCCGACGGGCTGCTTGTCTTCCCGCATCCAGCCTTTATAGGACAGCCCTCTGAGGATGTTGTCTACGAGTATCATAACGCTATATCGAGGAGCGCAGATATCCCCCTAATACTGTTTAATTTGCAGCCGGCGCTCGGCGGCGTAGAGTATACGCGCTCAGCGCTCCAGAAGCTCTCTGAGATAAAGAATGTCGTCGCGTTGAAAGAAGCCTCCTTCGACGCGAGAAAGTTTGTGGAGATCGCTAGAATGCTGAGGCAGCTCCCTAGGAAAATAACGCTTCTAACAGGCAACGACAACTTCATATATGAGTCGCTGGTTCTGGGAGCCGAGGGAGGATTGCTCGGCTTCGGCACGATCGCCGTCGGGGAGCAGGTAGAGATGTTTGATCTTGCGGGCGAAGGCAGGTATGAGGAAGCTTATGAGATCTGGGATAGGGTTCTGCCTTTAGAGGAGGCGATCTTCGCTCCGCCGGTTAGAAACTATAGGGCGCGCTTAAAGGAGGCTCTGGTCATGATGGGCGTCCTGAAAACATCGTATGTCAGGCCGCCTTTAATGCCCGTATCGGCAGATGAACGCGAAAGGATTCGTAGCATATTAAAATCTTTAAAAATGATTTAGCTGCGGCTGATGTAGGATGGCGGATATAGATTTATCGGTCACCATAAACGGCGTTTTCTACCCGAACCCGCTTATAGTTGCGTCCGGCCCATCAACATTAAACTCTAATGCCATAATGAAGTGTTTTGAGAGCTCTGCCGGAGGCGTAGTAACGAAGACGATAACCTATGACCCTATGCAGCAGTCTCAGCCTAAGCCCCGCATGTACGTTATGGGGAAGAGGGATGTCTTCGCGGGTAAATTCTACTCGTTCTACTCCATAGATCTAATGTCGGAGCATAAGCCTGAAAAATGGGTTAAGTTCATAAGAGAGGTAAAACGGGAGATGAGGAGGCGGGGGGTCAGCGGAGGCCTAATCGCAAGCGTCGCCGGCAGAAGCTACGATGAGTGGGGTAAGCTCGCAGCCATGATGGGGGATGCTGGCGCAGACGCCATAGAACTAAACCTTTCCTGCCCACATATAGAGGGCGATGAGCTCATGGGGAGGGCTGTGGCGAGAAGCCCGGAGGCAATAAGGAACATAATAAGGGTTGTGAAGGAGAACTCAAGCCTCCCAGTCATCGGAAAATTAACGCCTCACGGCGCAAACCCGCTCGAATTAGCGAGGCTCATGGTCTCCGCCGGAGTGGACTCTTTGGTTTCTACTGCAAGGTTCCAAGGGCTAGTTATAGATGTTGAGGCCTTAAGCGTTGTCTCATGGGGAGGCTACGGTGGTTACGGGGGGCCATGGCAGTTGCCGATAAGCCTCTCATGGACAGCTAAAATAGTTGGCGAAAGACTCGGTGTTCCAGTGATAGGTTCAGGCGGAGTATCCTCGGGCGAAGATATGGTGAGGTTTATACTTGTGGGTGCTGAGGCAGCGCAGTGCTGCACGGCGATCATGCTTAGAGGTCGGGAGATCATCCCAAAAATGATCTCGGAGCTAAAGGGCTGGATGGATAGGCATGGTTTCACGAAGATAAGCGACTTTAAAGGACTCGTCCTCAACAGGGTTGTTAGGCTTGAAGACCTGAATAGGAAGAGGATTTATAGGCTTTCGGTAACCGAGAAATGTGCTGGGTGCGGGATATGCGTGAAAACCTGCCCCTACGACGCGATACGATTAAACCCCTTTGGAATAGCCGAAATAGATGTAAAGAGATGCGATAACTGCGGGCTCTGCTTCTCGCTGTGCCCAGCCGAAGCCATAGTTTATGCTCCGCGAAAGAGACCACGCGCTTAACCTTTAACTATGAGTTTTCGTCATTTACGCCTAAAGGATCTGAGTTTAAGCATGTAAAGCGCAGCGTCCAATATAGTCCATGCCGCTATGCCCATAAAACCTAAACCCAGCAATATTTCTCTAGTCTCACTCAGCGCCCTTGACGCGACTAGGGTTAAACCCCATATTGAATTTATGGCCCCGTGGAGCGAGGAGGCTGGAAGAACGCTTCCCTCAGCCCTACTGGTTATCAATATTTGAGGATAGGTGAATAATATTGCCAGTATTGTGAAGAGAAACATGCCAATAAGCCTGTTAACCTGATAATTGTAGCCTAAGAGGATTGTTGCCGGGGAGTGCCATAGCCCCCATAAGACACCTATAATTAAGGCCGTAGTAGCGGTGGGCTTAGAGCCAAGCAGGTCATAGAGGTAGCCTCTCCAACCAATCTCTTCTCCCAGCGCGAAGACCATGTTCAATGTTACCGCGGCCAAATATGCTACAGCTATCTGGACGTATGCCAGAGCCTCCGCCTGCCCTCCTGTTACGCTGGATCCGGCTGCTTCAGCAATTAAGTCGATGTAGGCGGAGAAGTCGAATAGCCCGAAAAAGTTAGCTAAGGCGATATAAATTCCTAGAGCCGCGTAAACTGTGAGCGGCGCCACCAAGTATAGTTTGAAGAGAGAGGCTGGGAAAGACAGAAACTTTCTCATCTTAGCGTGGACGCCATCCTTAAACATGGCTAGACATAATGTGGCCGATAGGGCTACGCTCCACATCCTGATGAAGCCCCATAGAATCGACGGCAACAATCCATAAAGAGTCAGAATGTCTAATAGTAGCGCAGCCAAGGAAGACGCTGCGTAGAAGACAACGATTCTAAACATTAACCTATCCATTCAAATAGTTCTCCGAGGGCTCCACGATCAGAATAAATATGGGTTTGTAGGGGAATAAATAGTTGCGGTGAACCGTTATCGCTGAGAAAACCTAAAAGATACTTAAAGAAAAGATAAATTTTAGCTATGTGGGAGGGTTAGCAATGATCGTTGAGAAGATCGTTTATTTTGAGAGTGGCGGGAAGCATAATACCGATGATACGCTTAAGCTGGCTAGGGAAAAAGCCGCCGAGAAAGGCATAAAAAACGTTGTGTTAGCCTCAATCACAGGTTTTTCAGCCGAAAAAGCCCTAGAAGCCTTCAAGGACACGGGCGTCAAGCTAACTGTTGTGAGTTTAAGGGGTCCGCCAGGTTCACCTTTCCCAGGTTTCCCTGAAAGTTTGAGGTTAAGGCTTTTGGGGGAGGGGCACAACTTCTGTTATGCGTCAGACATTAAGTATCATTTTCCAGAGGATGTTCAGAAGGCTCTCTGCAGGTTCTCTGAGGGGCTGAAGGTCTGCGTTGAAGTGACGCTTATAGCGACAGATGCGGGCTTCCTTCAGCCGAGGGAAGAGGTTATAGCTTTAGGCGGAACCGGTAGGCTTGGATACGAGAGGGGCGGTGGACTAGACACAGCGATAATTATTGAGGCGATTAAGAGCAAAGACTTCCTTAACCTAGAAACAATCTTCGGTAAGAAGGAGGAGAGAAGAAAAATTAAGGAGATAATATGTAAACCAAGATGAAGCGAGCTGGAGCTTTTAACGCTGAGGCTTTACAGCTTTTATTAGCACTATGGTCTCAAAAAACGATTTAACAGTGTCAGTAACCTCAACCCTATAACCTTTATCCGCTAGCGTTGATATGGTCTTCTCTACTCCTGATAATGAGGATTGAACTAAGAGAAGCCTTCCGCCCGGCTTCAAGTGTTCAGAGAAGCGCTCGAGGAAAGCGTCTATAATTTTCCGCCCATCTCTTCCACCAGCCCAAGCGTACTCAAGCCAGCTCACAGGCTCTTCTTCCACGGGCAGGTAGGGCGCGTTAAACAATATGAGGTCGAACAATAAGTTTGCTCTGAGAGGCTCAAATAGGCTCCCACATATAAAATCAATTTTTCCAAGAACGCCGTTTCTCCTAGCATTCTCCCTCGCGCATCTAACGGCGTAAGGATTTATGTCGATGGCTAAAACACGCGAGGCCTTAAAGGCTGCTAGAATGGCCAGCATGCCGCACCCAGTCCCCACATCCAAAACTCTTTCACCATCATGGACAACGAGGTTCCTAGCAAGGAGAAAAGTATCCTCAGCAGGCTCATAAACCCCATCAAACACGAGGAAACTCAACCCTCCATAAAAGATCTCTTTAAAACGCATAGTCAAATCAGAACCACCAATTTAAGATAAAAAGGCATTCTAAAATTAAACTTTTAATTCACCAAGCCCAAACAAGGAGAATAAACAGTTTAAGCAAACGCTATTCGCTCTAAGGGGTTAAATTTTTATTGTCCGCAAACAATAAAATAGACAAGGATAAAGGGGCTGTGGGCTAGCTTGGTCTAGGCTACGGGCCTCGGGCGCCCGTGACCCAGGTTCAAATCCTGGCAGCCCCACCAAACCGGGGGCTTCGCCCCAAAGGTTTCTCCCATTTCCTGCTTTTGCCTGTGAAAAACGGTTTATTTCTTGGATCAAAGCGTTTTCGCAGACTCTTGAGATATTCAGGCCCAGTTTGCGCGGGTAAAATATTATTTGTAGAGCTGGAGGGTTCTCTAACAGGCGCAAATAGGTGGAGCTTTAAAGGGGAAGACTACATATGTTTACGGGCAGAATGCCTAGAAAAACCTTTAACGTTATCGGCTCGAGACAGAATGCGCCAGGAGTGGTAAGATCCTTGAGTTTACAATCTTCTGACACAGTGGTTCAATTTGTAACGTCTGATATAACGCTTCCAGCGAGCGCTACAGCAGAATTCACTACAAGGCAGAAGCTTACTGGAGCCTCATCTGGTTATATATCTGACTCATTCACCCTTGACTCAAACGCCTTCATAATAACATCTGGAATAAATGCGGGGAGAGGGTATAGTATAGCGAGGTTCACGTTCACCGGCTCAGATACGTTGGATGGTTTCCTAGTTCTTGACAACTCAAATTATGGTGTTCACAACGGATATATTGTCGGCGTCTCTGGAACAGGAGCATTTGCTGGCAAATTCATCGTAGGAACATTCCAAGGAACGTTCAAAAATCCGCCAAACTACTATGATTATGAGGGAAGCGGCTCAATTACAATATGCTCCATTCCTCCCCCAGTAGGCGGAATAATAGTAGAGCTGGCTACCGCAGAAGCATATCCCAGTGCTCTCACCTCTCAATGGCAACTTTTAGCAGTAACCACTGCGATCATTACAGCGGCAACGATATTCGCTAAAAAGAGAGCGATCCTTAAAAATCATTAAAAATCCACTTACTTTTTTATTATTTTTTATGAAGTGAAAAAGGAGTCAAAGCTAGACATCTAAGATTTGGGAAGGTTAAGTAACCTTAGAACTTAAGATTTCATAGACCCTTAAGGGTGATTTAAGGTTTTTGTATTCGGTCACTCCGCATTCCCTTTTATCTTTCTATTGCTGCTCCTTTCCCCCTTTCCCCGTCTCCGTGTACTCTAGTGCTAAGCGCCTAATGAACGCTGCCGTCTGCCAGACATTTCTCCTTTTATGGGGTAGCAGGCTTTCTACAGATAGATTTATCGTGTAGGTGCCGTCCTCATTTTTTACGGCAAAAAGCTTATTTCTCGTGTTCACGTCGTCGGATCCATACTTATAGTGGAATTTTATGCTTAGGCTCTCCGGGACGCTTCTTTCTCCTTCAAGAACAACGCCGTCCACTCTCTCCTCAAGATAGACGGGTTCACCGTACTCTCTGAGCCTAGTCTCCATGAAATCCGTGAATTTTAGCAGCTCCTCGTCGTTAACGATCTTTATGGGGATTTCAAGGCACCATTTATCTTTCTTCTCGCTTTCGCCGGGCACAACGA
Organism: Candidatus Bathyarchaeia archaeon; assembly: GCA_038882715.1. Lineage (NCBI taxonomy): Archaea > Thermoproteati > Candidatus Bathyarchaeota > Bathyarchaeia (SeqCode) > Bathyarchaeia archaeon. The sequence continues at coordinate 27,775 of JAVZNR010000006.1, read as the reverse complement.
ATTTTCTGAGCAGCGAGGGGGTTGCCATAATTGATGCTTTTAATGAAGGCAGTAATGCCCCAATCATCGAGGAGGAGGCTGAGAAGAGTAGCGCGAAGGCTCCCCAAATAGCCTCAACCTTATATTTGACCACGAGGCTTGATAGGGAGAGGCTGAAGAAAATATAGTAGCCCACTAGGCCGAGCAGGTAGCCTAGGCTTCCAGCTATGAAAGCTATTATAAGCGCTTCCGCCATAAACACGGCGGATATCTGCGTGGGATTTAAGCCTATTGTCGATAGGGTCATTATTTCACGCCTACGCTCGTAAACAGAGTTGAGTAATGTGACCCCAATGTTTAGTGAAGCTAGAATCAAAAGCATAAGGCTCTCGGTGAACCCGTAGCTAACCAGCCTGTTGCCTATGTAGAAATGTATTATTTCGTCGCCAAACGAGACAAACGTTTCAACCCTCTGAAAAGTGAGCGCTAGGGCGCGGGCTAAAGGAACCATATCCTCAATCCTCTGGGTTCGGACAATAGCTCTTGCCGCGACGATTTTCAACGGGAGCTTAGAAGCCGCCTCGCTAACCATTATCACAGTGCTCTCTGGAGCCACATATCTGGGAATATGGGCTAAGCCGCCGTCGAGGGATATTGCAAAAACCTCCTTTGGAAGAACAGGGTCGCCGTCCAGGTCAATAATATCCCTTAGTTTTGCGCTATCAAATATACCTATAACGGTAAAGTTGATTCCGCAAAAAACTACCCTATCGCCTGCTTTAACATTCAGATGCTCGCTCGCCTCCCTGCTGATTAACACGCCGTCTAAATCATCATCCTCTAGGAATCTTCCGTCACCTTCGCCGACAATACGGTTTATCCCTATTAACTCGGATTCCAAGCTAGGTTTTAAGCCTATAACGCCCGTTGCACTATAGTTAAGTTTAAGCTTCGGGTTTATGATTTCACCGAGGGGCGGAGGCGAAACATAAGCGCGGGGGCTTACCTGCGGGAAATTTTTCAGTAGAACTGACATTAAACGCACTTTATCACTCTTACCAAGCCACTCTAAGATGTATGGCTCAATGGGACCGAAGGGGTGAGTCTCGCTGTTATTTGAACGCTGGAATAGTAGAATGCCTTGTGAAGGGGCTTTTTTCCGAATTCTATCAGTTATGAAGCCGCCCTCATAGGATATTGATGTTAGTGATATGAATGCAGTAACGGAAACCAGAACTATAGTCATTACTAGAAGGGTTCTGAACCTTCTTCTCTTCAAGTTCTCGGCGGCTATTGAGAAAACAGCGATGATTGCGCTTCTAATAGATAATGTTCTCCTATCGCTTCTCTCCCCGTAATTGTAAGGCGCGTTAACTAGAATGAAGCCTACGGCAAAAGAGGAAAATAGTATTACGAGGACTGTTATAGGGCTGCCAATCGATTTAGCTAGAAAACTGTAAGCTGGGTCCTGAATAAAAACGTAGCCTGGATACATGTAGTATAGCACCGAGACGAGAAGAATATACGCCGCTGAGCTCGCTAAAACCCTCCTAAATCTATCTTTAAACATGATTGCTCCTATAGCCGAAGAAGAGATTCCGATAAGCAAGGTGACAAATATTGTTGAAGACGCTGAGTTCTGAAATATGTCTATGAGCGCGGCTCTCGCATCCGTAAGCAGTAAATACGATTCGTAGAGATTCGCTTGCGCATCAACATAATTCTTTTGCTCAATGAACGCCCTCGCTTCAGCTAGAAGCTTTTCCGCATCAGAGAGCTTAGATCTCTCATATGTGGAGAGAACACCTATTTTCTCAGTCAGCAACCTAACTTCATCAATTAGAGCCGGTATGCTGATGTAGGCTTCGATGTTTAATCTCTGAGATTTTAGGTCTATTGTGGTTTGGCTCCCTCTGCTAAGATTCAAGTATCCGTCGAATGGAACCGTGAAATTCGCTGTTCTAATAATTCCCATACCAATCCTCCTAAATACGTTAACCTCTATCTTCACTTTTACACCCGAGGGGGCGAAAACAACCCTGCTGTCCCTTAACGTGAACCTTGTCTCAAATACCCGTATGCTTGAACCAAGAGATTCTAGAAGCCTACCCTCAATGTTTGAGCTAACGGTCTCTAAAAGATCACCCTCATCCTTCACTTCAATTAGAAATGCGTTCTCATCCGGTGAAAAGAACGGATCCCCAACTAGATTAACCGAGGCTCCCGGTAGAAGCGAAAAGTTTACGTACTGTGGCTCTTCCCTCAAAGACACAATCCTGTATGCTGGAAGATAATCTATTCCCGGTGTTGAATCATCATTGTAATACGCGAAGAGCGTGTAGTCTTGGGGGCCATCTAGATAAATCTCGAAAAATCCGTAGGGATCCGTTTCAGCTACAATTATTTGTTGCTCAGATATTCGTCCACCGACTTCAGATCTAGCAATCATGCCGATTTTAGCCCCGCATAACTTTCGATTGCTGCCGAACTCCATGACAAAACCATGCACCCTTGTTTTATAGGATTCTTTAGCATAAATCAATCTCGCTTGGCAGGCCAAAATCAATGTAATATAAAACATGAGAGAGATAAGCGAAAGAGTTTTTCTCCGGGAGCGTGTCTTAATCAAAATATTCATCATGTTGCACCAGGGGTAACTAATTGACTTAATAATGGATAGAACCTCACATAAATGTTTTGTAGAATCCATAAGTTTCCGCGAGAAAAACAATGTTGAGGGGTTTTCTTTGGTGAAAAATGAAACAAAAGATAAAGAAAGGAGTTTTAAATAGTTATTTAGCTGAGCGCCCGCCTAATTTCCTCCAGCTTTTTATCCACGTCGTCTAATCCTAAACGTTTAAGCTCCTCGGTTGTCGGTATGCCTCTCTCATCCCATCCAGCAGCCCTATAGTACTCCTTCACGCTCTCCTCTATTCTCGTCTTATCCACAGCTTTCCCGCTGTAAGGACCCCTACTCAGCGGCTCATACCACCTCTGCGGGACATCATCATGGATTCTCGGATCCCACCTTAAATCCGGCCCTCCGAGAAGGAGCACAGCCCTCTGGATATTCAGTATCCTACGGGACATCACGTTAAACCATTCATCCGGGGTGATCTTCCAGCCTGTGACGGCCTCCATTAATCCCCATAATGCTTCTTGCGCCTCTTTGCTGAAGAAGTTGAACCAGCATACGACACCCGAATCATATAGGATCGAATTAAGCTCGCTGTTTCCATGGTCCAGCGGTATGTAGGCGACAGAAGTGTGGTCTCCTCCCTGAACTGAGCATGGATAAGACACGTAGTGTGGATAATCTTTTTCGCTCCTTATGCCGTGTGCGCCTATGGCTATGCCCTTAGATGTTACAGCATATTTCGTAACGTCCACGCCCTTCATCTTACTGATCTTCAACGCAGCCCTATATGTTCCCTCGGCGAGAACATCTCCTATGCCTCTTCGCTCAATAATCATTTTCAGCAGGTCTGAGAACGCCTTAGCGTCACCCCAATTAAGCTCTATGCCCCCTAAATCTTCCCTAGTTAATATGCCCCTCTGATAAAGCTCGGCGGCGAAGGCCAGCAGGTTGCCAGCTTGGATCCCGCAGAAGCCCAGCTCATCTATAAGCGCCGTCAAATAAATGTTTCCCTCAGGCTTAAATATGCCAAGGTTCGGGCCAAGATAAGCCTGATTCTCATAGTCGGGGTTATCGGTTATAGAGCCTTTAAACGGCCCAAAATTAATGACAGCAAGCTTTAGGCATGTTGTGGCGCAACCGTAGTCGCCCCAGAACTTCTTAACCCAGAAAGGCTCAAATTTGTCGACGCCGAAGCTCTTCTCGTCATGCCACTCTTCCTGCCAATTCATAATTGGCTCTGAGCTCGTCTCTGCGCCGACAGCGTAGCCGCCGGAGCCAGTGCCCCATCGCCTAAAGAACTCCGCGCTGAGAGAAGCCTTAATGATCCTATTGATACACTCCATGGTTTTCTCCGCGTCATGCACTTCTGGAAGAGGCCCTGTCCCCTTAGCTAAAATCGCCTTAAGCCCCTTTGATCCCATAACCGCTCCATAACCGCCATATCCGGCTGCATGCGACCACTTAGCTAGAACCGCCGCGGCTCTACATAGCCTTTCACCAGCGGGACCGATATACAGCATCGACGACTCCTTTAAGAGGCCGCGGCCACGATATCTACTCTCAAATTCTTTTCTGGCCTCCTTAACTAAAGTTAACACTGTTTCCTTTGCGCCCTTGCCCCAAACGTGGCTTGCATCCTTCAACTCGATATCTGAATCCTTAATCAGTAGATAAACTGGCTTCTCAGATTTACCGGTGAATATTATCCCATCGTAGCCAGCGCACCTAAGGTCTATTGGAAACTCGCCTCCAACTGTTGAGCCGACTATACCGTTACTCTGCGGCGATTTGCCTGAAACGCAGATCCTGCCTCCTGGAGCGAAGCCGGTGAGCGGACCAGTGAGCACCAGAAGAATATTCTCTGGACCTAATGGATCTACCTCGCTCCATCTGTTTCCGAGGCGATCCCAAAGGATTTTGGACGCTAACCCCCTTCCGCCTATATATTGTCTGAGAACATCTTCGCTGATCCTAGTCTCCCTTATGTTTCCTGAAGAGAGGTCGACTTCGAGAAACTTGCCAGCGTACCCCTTCATCTCAAATCTCCTCCGCTATCTCCTCACCATATATGACTCTAGCTAAATCCCTAGTTATCTCTTCCGGGGTTCTCGCATATAGTTTAGCGTTATAGCCAGCAGACCCCCTAACGAGCTGTAACGCGTTCCAGCCGCCCTCGCTGCAGGCTTTAACGCACTCCGGATCTCCACCGCATAGGTCGCATATAACGGCGTAATTATCAGTTGGATGAATATATGGAATCTTGCCGGGGCAAGCGTCGATGCATCGGCCACAAGCAATACATTTCTCCCTGTCAACTAGAACAGCACCGGTCTCTTTGCTCGCCGATAAGGCTCCGACTGGGCAAGCTTCAACGCACGGATAATCGTGGCATTGGGAGCATAGATGAGGCACCTCTATTCCCGGAATAAGCATGAAAACCCTGACTCTTGACGCTTCAGGCCATATTTTCCCTTCATGCTTAATTGAGCAGACTACTTCGCATCTTCTGCAGCCGCTACAGCGTTGATAATCCCTGTAAATCCAAATTAGGTTAGTTTCGCTCATTGAACCACCCCATAAAATAGTTCTGTAACTAATAAATTTCTATAGCGACTATTTATCTTTTATTGGATTCAGTTTCAGCGACGTTAATCTGCGGAGCGCTTTCAGCCTGATTTTAGGCTTAAAATTAGCGGAAATAAGAGGCAGGGAGAAAATTGATAAATTTATAAGAATGTAAATGGATGATTTTTAATATTTTCTATGTTTTCTACATGAAGTGTTAAAGTAATATTATAGAATCCGGGCTTAAATAAATGTTTTGAAGGACAAAAGGCTTATATAGTTAAACTGCTCTTTAAAAGTTTTTACGGGCTGATGATCTAATCGATTCCGAGATCATTATGAGGAATCGTTTTTGTGAGGTTTCCCGTGTAAGCTAGGTTTCCTCATATGGTGGATAGGAGGGTGAGGTATGGAGGAAGAAAATGTTGAGGTAAGACCCGTGCAGATGGTTGTGGTAGATAAGTGTCCTGAATGCGGTAGCACTAATCTTATTAGTGACCCTGACACTGGCGAGATTATTTGTAGTAATTGCGGTTTAGTTATCCAGGAGTCCATTATGGATAAAGGCCCTGAATGGAGGGCTTTCACGCAAGAGGAGAAGGAGAGCCGTAGCCGAGTTGGCATACCAACGTCCTTCTCGGTTCATGATAAGGGATTATCCACCGCGATCGATAAGATTAATCGCGACGCATTAGGTCGGAAACTTCCTTTGAACGTTAGGCTGCAGATGTGGCGGTTAAGGAAGTGGCAGATAAGGTCAAGGGTTCACTCATCAATTGATAGGAATCTAGCTCAAGCTATGACTGAAATCGATAGGCTATCAGATAAACTCGCTATCCCATCTTCAGTCAAAGAGAAAGCCGCTGTAATATATCGCAAAGCTCTAGATCAAGGGCTGGTCAGAGGCAGATCAATAGCGGCTATAGCGGCAGCCTCCCTCTATGCTGCATGCAGATTAACTGGCACACCAAGAAACCTTAGGGAGATATCTGAGGCTAGCCTAGTTGGAAGAAAAGATGTTGCCAGATGCTATAGGCTACTTCTACGTGAGCTTAACTTAGCAATGCCGATAGCTGACCCAACCATATACATACCGAAGATAGCTGAAAAAGCCAGCGTTTCAGGCCATGTGCAAACAACAGCACTGAAAATACTGAACGAAGCGAAAAGAAAGCATATTTCAGCCGGTAAAGACCCTATAGGTTTGGCTGCGGCAGCGATCTATATCGCAGCCTACTTATCTGGGGAGAAAAAGACTCAGAAGGAGATAGCTGACGCCGCTGGCGTAACCGAAGTCACGGTTAGAAATCGCTATAAGACTTTAAAGAAGCAGCTACATTTAGAGATACCTGACTAGTTCTAGAGATCCTTCTTCATTGCTGCTCTTCTACATCGATTTCCAAAACTATCGGCCCAATGTAGCCGCAGTCTTCGCAAACATATCTTTTAGGCATCAGCCAAGCATCAAACCTACTGGATAGCTTTATGTTTTTGCTCCCGCATCTAGGGCAGACTAGAATCCTATTTCCGGCGCGCGGAGGGTGTAGCCCAATGCTATAAAGTATTCTGTTGAGGGCTCTAATTTTCTCCATAATTTACTGCACTTCAATATTCTCTTTCGGATAACCCATCTGAATTAGCAGCTGATAAACCTTCTCCCTCTGATCTCCCTGCAGCATTATTTGCCCATTCTTAGCTGTGCCGCCACATGCGCAGTGAGTTTTCATTTTTTGCGCTAAACGGCTAAGATCTATGTCTTTGCTGTCTAAGCCCTCAATCAACGTCATTGCTTTCCGAAATTTCCTTGTTTCCAGCCGGATCTTAATCTTCTGCTGCTCTTTATGGATCTCTCCACAAACACATATATCTTTTGGAAGCCCGCATATCGAGCAAATATCCACCATTATGTATATCTTGACCCCTCACAGCCCTATATATTTTACGTATTTTTGGAGTATTTAAGAATTTAGGAAACCTCGCTTTTCGGCTGAGTGGGGGATGCCTTACCTAAACCTAAAGCCAGATATTATGCCTCAAAGATACATAAAATTTGTTTGTAAGGTGCATTTCCATATGAGGGCTGATATAGTTATACGTAATTGCATGATAGTGACGATGAATAGAACAGCGGATTTAATAAAGCAGGGGCTAATCGCCATAAAAGATGGCTTGATAACCTATGTTGGAAAGACATCTGAGGCCCCGACATTCGAGGCCGATGTTTTCCTCGATGGAAGCAAAAAGATCGCTATGCCCGGCCTAATTAACTGCCACACCCATGCAGCGATGTCGCTTTTCAGGGGGGTTGCGGAAGACAAGGATCTAAATTCTTGGTTGAGGGAAACCATATGGCCGCTTGAATCAAGGCTTAAGCCTGAAGACATCTACTATGGTTCGCTCCTCAGCTGTGTTGAAATGATTAAGAGTGGAACAACTTGTTTTTCAGACATGTACTTCCATGAGGATATGGTTGCAAAAGCCGTTGAGGAGACTGGAATGAGATGCGTCCTATCGCCTGGAATAATCGATGCTGGGGGTGGACTGCTCGGTGAAATCCTTCTCAAAGAAGCCGTGAGGATCGCTAGAAAATATGATCGAAGCGCAAATAGTAGGATATTTGTTATGCTTGGGCCTCATGCATTATATTCCTGCAGCCCAAAATTACTTAGGCAGGTTGGCGAGAAAGCGAGCGCCCTTAATATTGGCATACATATACATCTAGCGGAATCGGAGAGCGAGTCCGCCAAGATAAGGGAGACTTTCGGCAAAAGCGAGGTTGAACTGTTAAGTGAGCTAGGTCTCCTCAGACCCAACTTGTTGGCGGCTCACTGCATCCATCTCTCAGATGCAGACATTATGCTTATGGCTAAACATGATGTTAAAGCCGTTTACAATCCAGTATCCAACATGAAGCTGTCTTCAGGGGCGCCTAGAATTAAAGACCTTTTGGATGCCGGGGTAACTGTTGGGCTTGGAACTGATGGGCCTGCCAGCAACAACATTCTAGATATGTTTGACACCATGAAGATCGCTGCGTTACTTCAGAAATCTAGGTACGGAGACCCGCGTGTTCTGCCGGCTAGAAAGGTTGTTGAGATGGCTACAAGGGATGGTGCTAAGGCCCTATGTCTAGGCGACTTGATCGGTTCAATTGAGGTCGGCAGGAGAGCCGACATAATATTGATAGACTTCAGTAAGCCTCATTTAGCTCCGCTACACGACGTTTATGCGGCGCTTGTCTATTCGGCGCGTGGAAGCGACGTCAGTACCGTCATCATTGACGGAAAAGTAGTTATGGATGAAAGGCGCGTGATAAGCGTGGATGAAAATGAGGTCATGGATAAGGCTGAGAAAACCGCTTACGATTTGCTAAGCCGAAAAGACCCCATAAAAGACTTGGCTTGGAAATGCATAAAGAAAAGTGGTTTTCATAAAAGGGGATAGTTAAAGGACACTAATAGATGTTTAAGTTTTTTCACCGCAAAGCGTCGCTATTCTCTTCCAGTTCTCTTCAACCCACATTTGCAGCGCCTCAAGCTCACGCTGGGCTTCCGGCTGGAATAAATGCGTGAATCTCCCCTGCATTTTCAGGAACTCTAACAGCGGCTTCGGCTGCGGAACCTTAATGTTAAGTTTATACTTGCCTCTCTCAACCTCATATACTGGCCAATACCGGGTTTGGACAGCTAACCTAGCGACCTCAATGCTTTTAGATGGGTCAAACCTCATACCTGTTGGACACGGAGCGAAGACATGTATGACCGCCGGGCCATCAACCTCCAAGGCTTTCCGAACCTTCGTTATGTAATCGTTCCAGTAGGCTGGAGAAGCCGTTGCCGCGTACTCAATTCCATGGGCCACACATATTCCAATCAAATCCTTCTTGAATTCCGGCTTACCCGGAATCTTTCTGCCAGCTGGGCTTGTAGTTGTAGCTGCGCCATGAGGGGTTGCGCCGGAGCGCTGTATCCCCGTGTTCATGTAAGCCTCATTATCATAGCATATGTATAGGAAGTCATGTCCCCTCTCAAGTGCGCCTGAAAGCGCTTGAATACCGATATCAAATGTTCCGCCGTCGCCGGCTATAGCGATGACATCGACATACTTATCCCATAAACCTTTCCGCCTTAAAACCTTGTAAGCCGCCTCAATCCCCGAGGCAACTGCGGCAGCGTTCTCGAAAGCGATATGAACCCATGAAACCTTCCAAGAGGTGTACGGATATATTGTTGATGCAACCTCAACGCAGCCAGTAGCGTTCACCACAACCGTTGGTCCGCGAAGAGCCTTCATAGTCATCCTCATCACTGTTCCGGCACCGCATCCGGCACACAGCCTGTGGCCGGACGTGAACAATTCCTCAACGGGCAAATCCTGAAGCCTAACCATTCTACTCCCTCACCCCCACATACTTTACATATTCTTTTACTTTCCCAGTCTTGGCAACCTCGAGCGCCTCTTCAAAAATGATTTTTAAATCGTTTGGCGTAATGTCCCTTCCACCCAAACCATATAGGCAGTTGAAGACCCTTAAATCTTTCCCATGGCGATAAAGCGTCGCTATAATATCGCTGCACAGTGCGTTGAAAGGCGCGCCGAAACTGCACGCTCTATCGAGGACAGCTATGGCCTTAACGTCTCCAACAGCCTTAATTAACTCTTCTTCCGGAAACGGCCTGTAAACCCACGGCTTTATTACGCCAACCTTTTTCCCTTTGCTTCTAAGATCCATTGCAACGGCTTTAGCTGTTCCAGCCGTGCTTCCAAGACATATTATCGCGGCTTCAGCATCGTCCATAGCATAAGTTTCTAGGAAACCATACTTTCTTTCAGCTAAAGTCTCATACTCCGCGTTAACTTCACGTATAACATTAAAAGATTCTTTTAAGGCTTGTATTTGCTGGAACTTTACTTCGAAATAGTAGTCTGGAAGGCATAGCGCCCCAACAGTTATTGGCTTAGTTGGATCAATAGTTATAAATGGTTTCCTAGGTGGAAGAAATTTGGAGACATCTCCATCCTCTAGAATCTCAACCCTCTCCATCGAATGGGAAAGTATGAACCCGTCAATATTTACACTTACTGGAAGCAGCACCCTGTGATCCTCTGCTATCTTAAACGCCTGAATAATCCAGTCATACGCCTCCTGAGGGCTCTCAGCATATATCTGTATCCAACCGCAGTCTCTAGACCCCATCATATCAGAGTGGTCGCCATGAATATTAAGCGGCGCTGAAAGCGCCCTGTTTGCGACGCCCATAACTATAGGGCACCTTAAGCCAGAAGCAACATAAAGAATCTCGTGCATTAGGGCTAAGCCTTGGCTCGCTGTTGCCGTGAAAACTCTTGCGCCAGTTAGGCTTGCACCGATGCACGCGGATAGGGCGGAGTGCTCTGATTCAACGCACACGTATTCCGCGTCGATTTCGCCGTTGTAAACGTATTCGCTTATCACTTCAACCATTATGGTCTGTGGCGTAATTGGGTAGGCTGCCACAACATCAACGTTGCACTGTTTAACGGCGTAAGCTATTGCCTCGTTGCCAGTTAACCCCGTCACCTTACCCATCTAATTATCACCTCTCCTCCTCAACCATGGTTATACATTTTACTGGGCACTCATTTGCGCAGATGCCGCAGCCTTTACAGTAATCGTAGTTTACTTCAACATATTTTTCAAGCCTAATTATCGCAGAGTCTGGACAGTAAATCCAGCATAGAAGGCAGTTTATGCATTTTTTCTGGTCTATAACTGGCTTAAAGGCTCTCCAGTCGCCAGTTTTATATTTCATGGCGGAACCGGGTTCAAGCAGATATCCGCCGATCGAGAGAGACTTCCATCCAAGCTTCTTTTCACTCAACTCCTACCGCCTCCTCATAAGCCCTCTTTATAACCGCTATGTTTTTTTCGCCAACGGCTCCGGGAAACCTCTCAGATATGACTTTTAATAGCGAATTCATTGTGGTTAAGGGAGCCGCCTTCAGAAGCGCTCCAAGCATGGCTGTGTTATATATTGGTCTTCCGAGAATCTCCAGAGCTATTCTTGTCGCATTAACAGCGTAAACTCCAGCATCCTTAATACCTAAGATCTCCTTAAGCTCCCCCGGTTTTCTCTCAGAGTTAGCTACAACAAACCCTTTCGGGGCGAGTCCAGCAGTAACATTAACCCTGCCGATAAGCGTAGGGTCGACGACGACAACGATGTTCGGATTATATATTTGGCTATGCAGAGATATAGGTTCATCAGATATCCTTGTATACCCGGTTACAGGAGCACCCCTTCTTTCCGGCCCAAACTCTGGGAAAGCTTGAACGTATTTTCCATCTAATAGGGCTGCTTGAGCTAGGAGTCGGCTCACGGTAACTACTCCCTGTCCACCCCTACCATGCCAGCGCACCTCAATAAGCAAGTATGACTACCTCCAAAGTTCACTCATCTGCAGGAATTATGTCTAAATTACAATTGATAAATATAACTTTATCTTTATTCTATCCTCAGTTTAAAACCAGCTGATAAAATCTAACATTTTAGCAATTTTTCACGTTTACAACGCAAGGGACCAGGGTGCAAGTATCCTAGCCAACAGAAGGATTAAGAAGGATGTCGCTGGCACAAGCACATTGTCGTCTATTGGCTTAAATTCAAAGTGTTCAACTAGCGAGGCCGCGGCTCCGGCAATTATTCCTGCGAGCCCAACTATTGCGCCCACGCTTATCGAGAATGATGCCATTGCAAGGTTACCCCACCAAGATTTGGTTCTTCTCCTGTAAATCGCGTTTCTCACAATGCCCGTTATTGCGTCTCCGACCGACATGAAGATAACTGGCAGTACACCGATGCGGAAGTCGCCGCCGGTCAATATCCAGCCTAAAGATATAATTAATCCCCACATAATACAGAAGGAAACTTCATATGAATTGTCGCTTGTTTGAAACCAATACATTAATTGCCTCTTCCTATGATAGGAAAATAGGAAGGCTGCGAGGAGAAGGCTCATAATTAACGGGAGGATAAAGGACCTAAATATTAGCGGTATGAGTGAGGCGCATAATCCTCCAGTTAATATATGTATCACTTTCCTATTATAGTAAACGGCCACGTTTGTTTCAAAACCCCTCCCAATCATAAAATTATAAAGTTTTTTGGTTAAAACCATAACCACAAAGATTACCCATATGAGCAACATGGATGCTGCAGCTATCTCTTCAATAGATATCATAGATTAGCTATTTTTAGCTAAGATCTATTTAACGATTTTCAAAAAATTGAAAAATTTGTGTCTGTTTCGCCATGTTGCCGCCATTGTTTCTTACTCGGTTTCAGCGATGGATTTAGGATTCCACTCGCCCAAACATACTTTTGGCCTATACCCTTTTAAGACTTCAGGGTTAAACTTTATTTTTCTGCCTTTTTCAGCCGACATGTAGGCTGCCATCATAAGCTGCGTTACTAAAAGCCCATCTCTCCAATTCTCCTCAGGCAGCTTGCCCTTCAAGAAGCATTCAACCATATGCCGATTTTCATCTTGATAGCCATAGGTTATCGCCTCGTTCGGTATTATTGGCATTAAACCCTGCTCCGCCGCCTGCTTCTCAACGAACTCCTCAGTTGGCGGTATCTTAACATTTCTGCTTAAAAACACGTTAAGCTCCTGCTGCAAACTGTTTATAGTTACAGAGTATTCTGGCCCAAGAACCTCAAACGTTAACCTTAAGCCGGGGCCAACAAAGCTCCATGAGGTTCTGGCCTCTGAGAGAACTAAGCCGCCGTCCTCATCCTCATAAACTATAAGCGTTAGGGCATAGTCCTCGGCAGGGGTCTTCTCGTAGTTAACATTAAAGTTCCTTTTGAGCGTAGAAACATAGGGTTCCTTAGTCCATTTAAGGGATGCTATAACCGATTGAACGGTTATGGGTTTAAGCGCCTCTTTAGGTTTGTCTGGATTCATAAGCAGATATCGACTGGCCTCTAAGCTGTGGCAAGTCATGTCTAATAGTACCCCGCCACCAGACAGCTGAGGGTTCCAGAACCAAGCTGAATGCGGCCCACCATGCTCTTCAGCCGCCCTAGCCAGATACGGTCTGCCAGAATATTTGGCGCCATATTTCCATATAGTTTCTTTTGCGCGGATGACAGAGGGAGCAAAAACCTGATCCTCCAAGTAACCATGAAGAAGGCCTGCTTTCTCAACGAGTTTAACCATTTCTTCGGCTTCATCAACGTTTCTCGCAAGCGGCTTCTCACAACACACGCCGGCAATATTCGCTTTCCCCTGCGTTACCTCTTCCACAATAGCCTTTACAACTTCGAGTCTCATGAAATTCGGGTTAAGTATCCAAACAGCGTTAACCGAAGGGTCTGAAAGCATGCTCCTTAAATCTGTGTAAACTTTTGGTTTACCGACACCCAGCGTTTCAACAAGGTTCGATAGTTTACGGGCGCTTTCCTCCCTTATATTGTAAATGGCTGTTATCTCCGCATCCCTTATACCAGTCCAAGACAACGCGTGAAACCTGGCTACAAAACCTGAGCCTATAAAACCCACGCCCAGCTTCTTCAATATTATTCACCCAAAATATCATTTTCCAGCATAAATAAAATAAAGATTATGTTAAGTCCCCACACGCGCATTTAACCTCATGTAGAATAGTTAGGATTTCTTCGAAACCTGTTCCCGTCCTAGCGGATACTAGTGGGACTCTTTTGGGTGGAAAGAAGGCTCTTAGAGATTTCAGCAGCTCCATATCCATTTCCTCTCTAAGGTTTGTTGGCTTTTTAGTGAGGAGGCTGTTTGGGTTTCTGAGGATATCTTTGATCTCTTCTATTTCCTTCTCGTTGAGAAGATCCACCTTATTCAAGATAGCTATGGTCTCGGTCTCAAGAGTATAATAAACCGTTAGAGCATAGAGGTAAAAGCTTACAAGGTTTCTTTTCAGCGCTGAAAGATCACCGAGAAAAAGACAACATCTATCTTCAAAACCGCTAGCTATAATCCTTCCAGTCTCCCTGAATAGGAACGGCTCCAGTTGTCCAGGTGTGTCAATCAACACGTAATCCGTATCCTTAAATTTCGGCAGCTTAATTCTCGTTAACCTTTCCATGCTTTCAAGTATGGCTCCATTAGGCCCTAAATTCATCTCGCGCATTATGCTCTCGACAGTGAACACTGATCTCACATCAAAATCCGGGCTATATCCGGGATTTAAAACCCCCGGATCTAGATTTATTGTTCTGACTCTATAGCCCTCGCTAGCCAAATACGCTGAAAAGTTTTTGACAAATAGGCTTTTACCAGATCCAGCTGGCCCTAAAACAAGAACGTTCATTTGAGGAAACCTTCTTATAGGTTAAGCAATGGTGGGATAAAAATGCTACTGAGAGAAAACATTTTCTATTTCTCAATTACCAAGCTCAAAGCATAATCAACCATCCTTATTCTCGTGAAACCCGCTAGTCTTAAACGCTCCATTATACCCTTCAAGTATCTTTTACCCTGCCTTATGCCCGGTCTTCCAACATAATGCAGCATCCTTCCATTCCCCTTTAGAACCCTGAAAAGCTGCTTATAAAACTCCAGTGAATAGAGTTCTGGAGCAACATTTATCCTAGGCGGGTCATGAATTATAAAGTTAAAATACTCATTATTAAAATTCTTTATCTCCTCAAAAACATCGCCGACTATAAGTTTAATCTTACCGTTCTCGAAAAGAGCCTTCGAGAATGGGTTCTGCTTAGCGATAAATATAACATTTTCATCTTTCTCGATGGTTATAACTTCCCTAACGCTTCTCTTTTGAGCCGCTAAGATGGCCGTGTAACCTAGGCCGGTGCAGCAGTCTAGAATGGAGCCGTAAATCTTACCTAGAGCCTTAATCTTTAATATAGCATCAGTTTTAGGATCAACCTCATCAGCTCTATGCATCCGTATCCCAGATATCTCAAGATAAGGCCAAGTATCCGTTTCAACAAGCCTATAAAATTTCCCAGTTTTCTCGCTATAAAATCTCACGATATCCATCAAGCTAAACGATATTTACCTCTAACTTTTTAACTTTAAGCCGATTAATCAACCCATTTAAAAATGCGCCATCTATTTTAGCGGGTCTAGAGATTGTATTTTTCCCCGGGTTTAAGTAAGACAACCTTAATATTTGAGGTGGATTCAACCCTCCTCTTGAATTCCTCCGGGCTTGTATCCCATCTATGCATCGGGATAACTATTTCGGGGCTTATGGCTATGGCTGCCTCAGCTGCCTCAGGATTATCCATGGTGTATGTGCCGCCGCTTGGAAGCAGAGCAAGAGTTATACCCCTATTTTTGAGCTCCCTCATCTCTGGAATAAAATCAGTGTCTCCCGCATGATAGATGATTTTATCACCTATTTTTATTAGGTAGCCGAGACCAAAACCTTTCGGATGGAACGGTACCCCAGGCGATCTAAAGCGCCTCACGTTATATGCGTGGACGGCTTCGATCACTATATCGCCGACCGTCGTGCTCTCCCCGGGCTTAAGAACCCTAACATTTCCTCTTATCTTTGTTGCGCAGTCTGGTGGCGAAACGATTACGGTTCCATTTTTCCGTATTTTTTCAATCTTAGATGTATCGCAATGATCATAGTGAGAGTGGGTCACGAGAACAATATCCGCTTTATCAACGTAGTTCCCCTCGTAGGGGTCGATATAAATGTTCTTTCCATCAGCAGTTATTTGAAAGCTGGCGTGCCCAAGCCATTTAACGCTGACATTAACCATTCCAGCATACCTCCAAAATGAAAAACGCTTTCTCAATATATAAATCTCATCACCGAGATTGCGAGCGTAACGTTTATTAATACACTTAAACCAGAAAATATTGGTTAAAGCCCTGGTAGTATAGTCCGGTCTAGTATAGGCGGCTGTCGCCCGCCCGACCCGGGTTCAAATCCCGGCCAGGGCGCCAGTTCTCCGGGTTCAAATCCCTTACACTTCTTTTAAATTTGGGAATAATGAGTTTAGTGTGAAGAATGAAATCTATGATTATGAGGAGAGACTTGAGCGGTACAGGCGGGTAATCGCTGGCTTCGGGCATAACGGCGAGGTTGCCCTCCACTTCTTGGATCACTTGGCTAGCCTTGGGCTCTTGACTGCTAGGCTGAGTAAGGTTGCGAGCCGTCTTCCAGCTCTGCTGCGCGCCATAGACTTCGACCTAGAGGGTGCAACTAGTCCGTGTAGCATGTCGTTGTTGTCGCTCTTCAACTCGACAGCAACTCTGATCCCGCGCTCATAAACCTCACTATCAACCATGTCATTCCTGACACGAATCCCGCCCTTGGGAAATAATGTCTCGTAGCCCTGCCTCTTAAAGTGGGACGGTATTTGTAAGCGTTACGATGACAGCAAGGCCATTTTTACTGGTCCGAATCTTTCTAGGAGTCTCGTCTAGCAAGGTAGCATTTATGGCTCGGTTCTTTTTACTTCGATAAGGCTGTCAAAGTCCCTATCGTAGCTTACTATTATGTTTATCTTGTTTTCAAGTGCAGTGGCCGCGTGTATTGCGTCTCTGGGTTTAAGCCTATACTTCTCCATGAAATCCTGAGCCTTTAAAATTGTCGTCCTTTTAACTCCGAGAAACCTTAGGTTTGGAAACCTAAGAAATTTCCTGCCATACTCCACTGATAACTCTTCTCCCATAATCTTCTTAACTATCCATGTGACTTCGTCCCACGTGATAAGCGATGTGTGTGCTTCAATCTCGCCGAGAGCAATTTTCAGGAGGAATTCTCTACATTTCCTCGCTTCCGGCACAAACACTTCATCATAGATTACTGAATATATGAAGACGTTTGAATCAACGTAATACAAGTCTCTCTTCAACCTCCCCCTCAAGAATCCTTTCCAAATCTATTTTCTCAGTCAACTTCTTTCCTTCACTCGAGCAGAAATCCTCAACAAATTTTACGGGATCTATCTTCGGCTTAATCAGAACCTCCTTGCCCCTAACCTCCATAATTACTTCGTCTCCAGGACCCACCCCCAGAAACTCCCTAATAATCTTTGGGATGACAAGCTGCCCCTTCCGACCCATTCTCCTCCTAATTTCCAAGTTTAACCACCAAGTATGAAAAAGTCTTACCTATAATTTAAACTTTCCACCCCCAATCTATGAGGAAAATACCCATAAGATGAAGGGTACCAGAACTAGGGTTTTGGGGTTCGGCCGGGCGCCAATTTTTCCAATTTTCATTTCATATGCGGGTTCAAATCAATCTTTTCTCAGAATATTTCGAACCGTATCTGTATGCTTCATCGTACATTGCTATTATATTTTCTATCGGCGATACTGGCTGTATATTGTGGCATGGTGCCAAAATATATCCTGTTCCATCCGACGCCAATGTATCTATGCACCTTCTAACCTCGGCTCTAACCTGCTCTGGCGTTGCGAAGGATAGTATGCGTTGATTATCCATTCCGCCGTGGAAACATAGGTGTTTGCCGAACTCCGTCTTCAATTCTTCAAGATTCATTCCTGGACATGTCCATTGCACCGGGTTTAATATGTCTATGCCCATCTCCACCAAGTCCGGTACAAATATTCGTATTGCTCCATCATCATGATGAAAAACTTTTATCCCGAAGCTGTGGGCTAAATCTATAAATTTTTTCATGTGTGGCCGATAGAAGTCGCGGAAAACCTTCAGGCTTATCATGGGGCCATTCTGGGTGCCGAAGTCATCTGTTACCTGGGTTACATCTATAAGTCCATCACATGCTTCAAACATGCGGAGATGCAGTTCATAAAGGAAATCAGATATTAGATCTAATAGACGCCTAGTGAATTCAGGTCTCAAAATTGGGTCAAGTAGAGCGTTTTTGAAACCCCTCAGAAGGCAATGCTGAAAGAATACTGCCACGTAGCCTGCCCCAACAACTCTTTCCCGGCGAACCCTTTTAGCTTCTTCCCGCATCTCTGAGAAGTCGAACCAGTCAACCTTAGGCCACCGATATGCTTCTAAATCCCTTATAGTCTTTGCGTATGCTAGGGGTGGGCCAACAGGCTCCTCGTATGCTCCCAGCCCATAGTTAACCAATTTATATCGTATACCCCAATAATCAATCTTCCACCCTTCATCCACAGATAATTTTGGACCTATATATTTAGGCGACATCCACATTATGCCATCTATATGTAAGGCTTCCATAATATCGACGTTTTCACCAAAATACGCTTTGAGATTACTCCAAACTTCAGGGGTGGCCCATATATCCGTTGGGATTCTATCGGGAATCTCATGGTTTATAGCGGCCAGCACGCGCTCTCTTGAATTCATCTAAAGATTCACCCGCCGATTTGAATAAGAATATAGTGCCGTATACCTAAAATACCTTTTTAGTATGAAGAAAAACAGAAAAGAAGGTGAAAACCTAGGTTTAATCGCTTTGCTATGGTGCGGGAGAAAAATCATTTGCCACCTTTGAGTATTGGGGGCGATCTCCATGAGCTGCGCTCTGTGGTGGAGGGCTTTTACCCTGATGAATATATGCGTAAGCCGCTCTGTGCCTCTGATAGTACTCCCAAGCTGATTCGAAGCCAAACTCTTTCTTAAGCTGCTCGGTCGATATGTTTGGATCTATCGGCTCTACGAGGAATAATGCGTCGTCTCTTTTTGAGCGTACCTCCACGCGGTTTGGATACAGTGTCATCAGTTTGTCCGGTATGCTGTAATTGAAGTCATAATGTGAAACCACGTAGTCTAGGTTTATGTCACGCATTACAATGTTTTTCAATGCGTCTGTTTCATCGAGGATGTTTCCCAAAGGATCTATTATCTTGGATTTATCGGTTCTAACGGAAGATATAACATAATAATGGTGGAGGTAAGCGTAAACCTGCAGAGCAAAACCTCCGTTATAAGCGGAGCACCAAACAACCATTTTAGCGTTCTTTCTCGCCAATTCCTCCCAGATTTCAGGGAAACCTATGTCAAAACATATCTGTATGCCAATCCGCCCAAAATCTAAGTCAAATACTGGAACCTCTCTGCCGGGCATCACGCCATCCTCAAACACTGTGTAATCGCTTGACGATGTGACTGGATGCGCCTTATCGTAGATCCCGCAGATTTCTCCCGACCTATCTATGATAACCGCAGAGTTCCATATTTTTCCATCCCTCTTCGTGTATAGGGGGCAGATCACATAGGAGCCGTATTCCCTCGCTTTTTTACTGACACTTTCAGTGATCAGTCCAGGCGGATGCTCAGCGATCTCCTTAATGGGTTTGTTAACGGATGCTGATGCGAAAGCCTCCGGTAAACATACTAAATCCGCTTGATTTTTAAGCGCTATCTCCAGCAGATTCATAACATGCTTAAGATTCCCTTTAATGGTGCTGTAGAAATTATTTGCTTGGCAGATTGTGGCTATACGCGCTCTTTTACCCATACGTGGCACCATTAAAACTTCATCTTCATTAAAGATTAATTGTCGGTAACCTTTAATAGAACTTTTGGTGGTCGGCTTGATGTATAAGTATTCTGTTCCCTTAGGGGCCTTTGGCTTACATAGAGACCGCTTCTGCGAGTATGGGGAAAGGCTTAGCCTAGAGGAAATGGTTAAAGTAGCGTCAGAAATAGAGGGTTTGGATGGGGTTAGCGTAACTTACTACCTCTCAATGGATGTAGCCCCGCTGAAAAATCTGCTGGAAAAATATGGGGTTGGCTTCTCGCATTTCACGGTTGATTTAAGTAGAGACCGGCAATGGTTAACTGGCTCGATAGCTTCTCCTAATCATAAAGTAAGGGAGCTCGCCGTAGAGCACATTAAGGATTGCATGGATGCTTCTAAGAAAATGGGGGTTTCACTCGTAAATTTGTGTCCAATGGGAGACGGATATGACTATCTTTTTCAGGAGGATTACTCTAAAGCTTGGCGCTGGCTGATAAACTGCCTGAAAGAGGTTTGCTCATATCGATCCGACGTAAGGATATCTCTAGAGTATAAGAGGAGGGAGCCTAGGGCGAACATCTATATATCTGATATCGGCAGAGCCCTCTGGGTTTGCGAGAAAGTGGGGGCTGAAAACCTAGGCGTTACTGTAGATATTGGGCACTCGCTTTTAGCCGGAGAAAATCCGGCTGAAGCAATATGTTTAGCGGCTCAAGAAGAACGACTATTCAGCGTGCATTTAAACGATAATTTTAGAGACTGGGACTGGGATTTAATCCCGGCGTCCATTAACTTTTGGCATTTTATTGAATCATTGGCTTGGATGATTAAAGTGGGATACAGCGAATGGATTTTCATGGACGTTTATCCTTCTAGAGTTGACCCCGCTAAGGCTATAAGCCGGAGCATTAGAAATGTAAGAGGAATTGTTGAGGGGCTTCAAAAAGCTGGTGTGGATAGGGTACTGGAAGAGCTGAGAGAACACAACTATATTAGAGCGCTTAAAATAGTTCTGGAAAACTGTAAAACATGTCTTAAGAAAAATAATCTTTAATAATGGCTAATATTTAGTAGTTTTGTGAACCCGTATGTCGGAAGAAACAAAGAAATGGGATATCGAGATCGGCAGAGACTTCATCTATTTTGAATTTGGCAAAAAATACTTCATTCTCAGAGACATTGGGCAGGGAAAATATCAGGTTATGCTACCGGAGAGCGCCGAAGAGATAAAGGCAAATGAAATATTCGGCAAACTTAAGCAATACTTAGAGATGATAAGCGGATTAAAGAGCGAGGTTTAACTCAGACTAGAGACTTCATATAGCGAAACTACCACCTGACCATGCTGGCCCCACTATTTTTTCAAAATTATTTTTCAGGCTGCTAATGGTGTTTTAGCGCCTCGCCTAGCCTATTCAGTTAAAGAAGACTGCTTTCGCTTATCTCCAACCAATCCTAGAAAAGCGTCTGGGATTAGGCTCGTTGCCAACATAACCACGTTAATATCTTTGTGTTCTAACCATGTTTGGTTTTCCCTGTTTTTTGGATTAAGCCAGAAATCATCTATCCTGTCAGCTAGCCAGACATAGCTTGATAAATCTCTTGTGGCCGAGGCGAGACCGATGTTTTCGGAGAGCCTTTGGCTGCTTCCCACCAGTTCCCTGAGTTTAACGGCGGCTTTAAGACCAATAGATAAGCCGAGCTCTCGGAAAGCTAGCCGCATGTTAGCTGGCAGCTTCATTGATCTGCCGGCTAGATATAGTTCCAGGCTTAATAAGGAATCGTTTAAAATGTTTATTAAAAGATCTAGATGGTTAGAATGCCCGTTGGCAATCAAGTCAGCAAGTCTATAGGAGCATATAAGTAGCTCGCCAATGCCAAGCGGGTCATCAGTTACCCAAACCATCTCGCTGCATATGTTCTCCATATCTCTAATCTCCTCGATGAGGTTCGGCGCCACCGAGTTGCCTGCCGATGCTTGCAGCTCCATGTAGGTGATAAGCCCGTCGAGCGGGTCAAGCTGACCCATAGAGGAAACCAGTGGCCATGACAGATCTACGCTCATCTTCCAGTAGATGCGTTTTCGCCCATCAGCCGCCTCATAGACGAACGCTCTATGCGCCCTTTTAGCGAGCTCAACAGCCCACACATAATAGTTGGAACATCCCGTGGCTTTGCCGACGACATTAAGCGTATGCATCCACTTTGTTAGGTAATGGTAGTATTGCCCGTCACGCTCCCACTCCAAGACTTCGTCGAACGGCTCATCCGGCTTTCGCTCCGGCAGAGGTTTACCTATCCTTAAGCCGCCTACAGTTGGATGCCTCCATCCCTCATCATCGCTTAAGCCGCTTATCCAGCCGGATTTAGAGTCACCTTCACGGTGTCTTCCAAGCACAAAGTGTACTTGATCAACAAGTTTAAGCGCCATCCGCATAAACTTCTCATCCTTTTTCCGATAGTGAAGCTCAATGAGATTACATACGGCGAACGAATCGGTCCATAGATAGCGCCTAGGTTTCAGATCTGATATAAGCCCCGTCTGATAGGCGAATTCCCACATGAGTTTTTCAGCAATGTTCACCAGGTTATCCATGTCCACTCACTACGAATCCTAATATTAAAGATCCTATGGCTGGGTAGATGATAGCGGTTTTAAAGTAATCATGGCCCCACATGACCTGTCGCTGTTTGAACGATCACGCATTTCAATCCCACGCCATTCAGTATATCCTTAACCTTTAACATCTCCCTATAACTAGGCCTTCTCATATCCCTCCTCCTAAATGTCGGAAAATAATCTAATACGCATACTTGGACAGATGAATCCATAGAAAATATCTTCTCGCCAATTTCAAAAAGCTCATCAAACCCCATGAAAGCCGGGTTATAGGGTATGCCGACCCCGATGTAAACTCTATCCTTATAATTGTCTATAAGGTATTTTAGGGCCTCCCAGCTGGTCTTTAAATATCGCTCGGCAAGCGCTCTGTCTTCTATGCCACTTATGTTCATAAAGGTCTCTAAGCGAATGCCCTTCGGCTCAACACCAATATTGTTTGCTCCAGCCTCGACAAGATCGTCGATGTATGGAGGCGTTAGCAGAGTGCCATTGCTGTCAAGGTGCAACCTAGCCTTCTTGTCCGGGTTAAGTCTTCTAAGCTCCGCGAAATATTCTATGAGCCAACGTTTATTTAATGTGGGTTCTCCACCGCTAATCGCTAAACCATTAACGCCATAAAGCCTCCTATAGTAGGTTAATCTTATAGCGGCTTCTCTAGGCGTCAAAGGCTCCGAAGAATTATCGTATGTTACGCTGTAATTCTGGCAGCTCCGACACCTAAGATTGCAGCCAGCCGCCCATATAGCAACCTCAATGTATCTTGTCCCCTTCCCCTCAGTCCACGGGGTCGCCTTACCGCCAACAGAATGCGGCTTAGGACCATGAATTATCCTTAACGGGGGCATCGAACCAGCGTTTGTTTCAATGGTCATGCCGTCTTTTACGCCTGTTATACATGATCTAACTGGTTTTCCATCAGCCATAACCATGCATGCCCAGCAGCCGCCCAATCCACATGGCGCTTGAATGCGCCCCTCATCGGGGTAGACTCCGACCTCGTATCCAATTAGTCTCAAAGCCTCTTTAACAGTTATGTCCTCTGAAACATCATATTGGACGCCGTCAACCATTATCCTAATGATCCGCCTGTCTCCGTTCTCATCCTTAATAATCTTCTTTGCCTCGTAGGGACATGCAAAATAACATGACAGGCAACCCACACAGCGAGGGTTAACGCATCTATTGACCGTTCTACAAAAGCCGCATTTTCTACATAAGGACTCGTCGGTGAAAACTTTAATTCGCATTTATTTGCGTCAACCAATACCGCGCTATTATAAAATTGTGCGTTTTTCTATTTTACTTTTACATCTACAGCTATGTGCCACCTGTATGGCGCAACTTCTTTCACGATTCTCTCCGAGAGCAGCGCCTCCACGCTTCTTCCGGATCTTTCTATCGCCTCAATAAGCCTTCTCTTCACGCGCTCCATGGCGTCTGATCCGCCGGCAATCTCATAATAATGGATGAAGCCGCCCGAAGATTTAAGCGCCGTGCACGCTGCGTCAACATACTCTATCGCTTTCTCTGGAAGGTTCATTATAACTCGGTCCGCTACCCCGCGCAGCCTGCTCTTAATGATCTCTCTCGCATCGCCGAGAAACGGAATAACTTTTCCATGAACATTGTTCGCGTAAATGTTTCTTTTCAAGTATTCCACAGCGTCCGGGTTTATGTCGATTGAATAAACCGTCACATTTTCTCGAATTTTCGCTATCAGTATAGAGAATGGGCCGACTCCAGCAAACATATCCACGACGGTTTCGCCCTCAGCAACTTGGGATGCAACCCTATAATGCTCGTAGGATAGTCTAGGCGAAAAGTAAACTTTTCTTGGATCGAGAAAATATCTGCATCCATGCTCCTTATGCACTGTCTCGGTGTTCGCTGAACCAGCCATAAGCTCATATTCCCTGACACGGTAATCCCCCTTAACCGCGCTGGACTTGGCGAGAACGGATCTCACGCGCTTAAACATCTTTAAAACAGCTTCCCCAACCAGATTCTTATAGCCTTCAAGCTCATCAGGAATCTCTAAGATAGCCACGTCGCCTACGAAATCTATTGATCTTGGAAGGCTCGCTAAAAGATGCGGCGGCAGCCTATTCTCTAAGAAATCAATTAAACTTTTAATCTGCTTCTCGCGTTTCGGAAAGCTTGAGATTAAAACCTCGAATTCCCCGATTTCCCCGCGTATATTAGCGGCCTGCCCCTCTGAAGGCTTCTCTCTAAGCGGCACAAGCAAATACGCTTCAACCTTAAGCACCTTCAAATCCTTATTTAGGAGGCCGAGCCTAGCCACTGCGCTTATAGCTTTCTCCCCCAAACTTTTAGGGACTCTAATGCAATAGGATTCTACTAGGGGCTTCTCTTCACCCATGCTGATATCGACATTTACTTTTTGGCCGAAGAAACTTTAACGTTACGCCTCAAATATGCGCCCTGCTCATCAAGAATTCTTTTAACATTCTCTTTTGTTACAGCGGTCGTTGTCCCAACCATCGTTACGCATGCGGCTCCAGCGGCTTCACCAACCATAAGAATATCTATAATATCGTTAACCGATAAGTTCGCCACATCGCATCTCCCGTGGCCGCACTTTTCCACAAGCCCGCTTATCACGCCGGCGCAGAGGGCGTCGCCCGCCCCTGTAGGATCAACTGCTGGAACCTTAAAGGCTGGTAGCTCGAAGATATTCTCTCTAGTTCTCGCGATAAGCCCTCTATCTCCCATGCTTATAATAGCCATGTTGGTTCCCATATTGATTAGGGATTCGCAAGCCTCATAGAGGTTCTTTCTTCCAGTTATCTGCTCAGCCTCGTGGGCATTGCAGTGAAATATATCGGTCCACTTAATCGCCGGGATCAGAAAGCTCCACTCACGCATGTATGGTGTAACTGGATCAACGAAAGTTAAGGCGCCCAAATCTTTAGCTTTCCTCAGTACCTCCGGTAGCTGATCATCAAAGCTACCCGTGAGGCCGACTCCACCAGCATAAAATATTAGCGGCCGCTCCTCACTCAATATTGAGAGGACGAATTCAGGGTCTAAGAATAAGTTGGCTCCACTATCAGCGTGATATCTCCTGTCCTCGCCTTTAACTACAAGGATTAAATCCTTTGACGTACCGACGTTTGGAACCCTTTGAAGATGGGTTATCACACCATGCCTTTTAAGCTCACCCTCAATGAAATCGCCAAAAATGTCGTGGCCAACGGCGCCTATCGAACTTACGTCGCCAGCCTTCAAACCAAGCTTTCTCAAATCTATAGAAACGTTTCCGCAGTGGCCGCCTAAATGAACCTCAATACCTTTAGGCGTAAAAGTTAACTCGCCGGGAGCTGAGATTTTGGGCAAATCCGCAGCTATTATATCGGCAACCAATATTCCTGCGCAGGTTACTATCAAATGTATATCCCTCTCATGCCGCTAACATAATATCCTTGATTTAACTCTTTGGCTCAAACGCTACAGCCCTTATCCAAGACGAATCTAGGTGGGCGATCTTTAATGGTAGCCCTATGAAGAAGATCCGCTCACATTCAATTTTATCTAGGTTTATTAACCCCTCAATTATCGGTATATCATTTTCTAACAGAAGCATATGCGTCGCTGGTTTAACTCCTGAGCCGGGTTGATAGGCCCTCGGATCATCTGGATGAACACCCTGAACACCAAGCATTTTTATACGCTTTTTAACAAGGTATTCGGCGGCTTCAGGCGTTATATAGGCTCCTCCAGGGCTCCACATGAGCACTATATCCTCATCCCTAACCCTGTCGAGATGCTCTGGTTTTATCGGCTTATTGGCCTCAAACTTGAGGACAAGCGCTTCACCCATAAACTTATCCAACGGCAGATCCGTAAGCGACTTAAGCCCATCCTTTAAGTGCAGCGGGCCTTCAACGTGGGTACCTAAGTGAGATTCAGCCTCGATGAAATTCATGTAGGTTCCATCCTCAGCGTTTATGAACTGTTGTAGGTTAAATCTTCTGATCTGATTACCGCGAATATATTCACCGTTAACCTTCAAGACATTTGGCTGGATCTCAATAGACAAGTCAATAATCCTATATTTTTTAAGGGCTTCAACAATATCTTTAACCATTTTAGATCACATGTAACATAGAAGCGGCATCAATTATTTTGCTTTTCGCCTCCAAAAACATGATGGTAACCGTTTTATTCGCCCTTGGACAGTAGATAAGTATTGAGTGGAGGGAAAGGAGTTGGCTAAGCTCGCTATAGCCGGTGGAAAACCGATTAGAGACAAGCCTTTCCCAAAATGGCCCGTTTTCGATGATAGGGAGGCTAAAGCCCTACTAGACGTCTTAAACAGCGGTTTATGGGGAATAGGCGGCTCAAAAAAGAAGGAGTTTGAAGAGAAATTTGCGAGATATCAGCACGCTAAATACGGCGTTGCCGTAACCAGCGGTACAACAGCCTTAGAAATCTCGCTCAGATCTCTTGGGATAGGTTGCGGCGACGAGGTTATAGTTCCCTCATACACGTTTATGGCTACGGCCATAGCGGTTTTCTACGTGAACGCCATCCCAATCTTCGCAGACATAGATCCTGAAACATACACTATTGATCCGAAAAGCATTGAATCGCTGATATCTGATAAAACTAAAGCCATACTGCCAGTACATATTGGCGGTAGACCAGCAGACATGGACGCGCTTCTCTCCATAGCTGAAAAGAACGGGCTGCATATAATTGAGGACGCGTGCCAAGCTTGGGGCGCTGAATGGAAGGGTAGAAGGGTTGGAGCGATAGGCGATATTGGAGCCTTCAGCTTCCAGTCCAGTAAGAACATCACTAGCGGTGAAGGCGGCATAATAGTCACCAACAATGAAGAACTGTATGTTAAAGCTTGGTCTCTGCATAACTGCGGTAGAATGCCGGAAAAAGCGTGGTATGAGCATTATCTTCCGGGGGCAAACTACCGGATGACCGAGTTCCAGGCAGCTGTACTTTTAGTTCAGATGGAGAGGCTTGATGAGCAAACTGAGAGGAGAATGGAGAACGCCCAATATCTGGATAGCAAGCTCTCTAAGATAGACGGCGTAAAACCGCTTAAAAATGATGAACGCGTAACTAGGCACGCCTACCACCTCTACATATTCAGGGTTGATCCAGAGGCGTTTGGTGGATTATCCAAGGCTGCGATTGCTAGAGCTCTACAGGCTGAAGGCATACCTGCAAGCGTCGGCTACTCAAAGCCGCTATATAAAGAGCCTTACATAGAGTACTTTAGGAGATGCCCGTTCTCCTGCCCACACTACGGCAAACAAATAGATTATTCCAGCGTTAAAGCACCCGCAGCTGAAAAAGCCTGCTATTATGAGGGGCTGTGGTTTCCACAATACGTCCTTTTAGGATCGAGAGAAGACATGGATGACATAGTGACAGCCTTCGAGAAACTTAAAGATAATTTGGAAGAGCTTGTAAATATGTCTGGTAGTAAATAACTAGGTGCATGTGGGTATCATGGAGGACTATATGACGCCTAGAGAAAGATGGCTTGCTGTCCTG